>JAFUEG010000273.1 GCA_017464045.1 Lachnospiraceae bacterium | reverse complement strand
TCTTTTATTTAATTCCTCGGAGATTATTTCAAAGCTTCTTTTTTCGATTTCACCCGGTTTTATGTACTCAATTCTATTCATTTCTTTTACCCTGCATATAATTATTCTTTTATATATCCTTCAGACAATTAACAAGTAATTCGTTTTCTCTATGAGTCTTGACTGCTATTCTGTAAAAACCTTTTTTTAATCCTTCAAAATCTGAACAGTCACGGATAAGTATCCCTCTTTTAAGAAGTATATCGTAAATTGGTTTATCGGTTTTTATCATAATAAAATTAGCATCAGACGGATATACCATGAATCCCATATCATTTATACAGTTGGTAAGATATATACGCTCATTATCAATAACGGTTCTTGCCCTGCAAATATAATTTCCCGAATTTAATGCTGCAACACCTGCTCTTTGAGCCAAAAGAGAAACATTCCATTCGGGAAGATGTGCCTTTATTTTTTTTAAAAAATCCTTATTATTTCCTATCAGATATCCAAGTCTCAATGCAGGCATTGCAAAGGTTTTTGTAAATGCTCTTATGATACAAAGATTATCCCATTTATCAAGTTCACCGGACTTTGTACTATCAGGATTGCTGCTTAAATTCATAAAACATTCATCAAGTATAACAAATATATTTTTTTCTTTACATTTATCAAGCAGTTTGTCCATCAAACCACTATCAACCAAATTTCCAACAGGATTATTTGGATTTGCGAGAAAGAGCATGTCTATATCTTTTTCTCTATCAAGAAAATCTATTATACCTTCATCAAGTCTAAATCCATTATACTCTTTCATCTGATAGTATATTATTTCTGTTCCCGCTGATGTAAGCACATATTTGTAACCATAAAATGAAGGCACGGGAACAATTGCTTTTTTCGGATTTAGCGCATGTACAACTGCCATAAAAAGCTCTGATGCACCATTTCCACACAGGATACTATCAATATTTAAACAATAATAATCAGACAATAGCTTCCTTAGTTCCTCAGACTCATAATCAGGATAACATGCAACATCAGTCACATTATCTTTAAGGTTCTCATTTACTGATTCAGGCGTTCCAAGTGGATTGATATTAACCGAAAAATCATATTCCACTATATTTCTATATATATCTCCTCCATGTGTCATACTATTTTCCTTTATTATACCATCTCGCCTGACGGCTCGATGGGGTTTCTCGTCAAAGTATCGCTTGCGCTAGCGCAGCGACACCTTTCCTCGTTTTATACCATCTCTTTTATACATCTATTTCAGAAATCATTATAACAAAAAAGCATTGTTTTTACTATACATCAAAGCAAAAGAACAGTTATTTTTTTATAGTTCATTATTTATTGGTCTTAGAAAAGCCTTTTAATACTTCTTTGATATCCGCAATTTCTTTTTTTGTCATTTCCTCAATTTCTTCCTTTGTATGTGTTAAATATACAGATGGAGGAAATAGCAAATCATAAAGTCCAAACATTTCATGCATATAATCTAATTCTTTCAATTTTCTTTTTGTTTTTAATTGTTTTATTTTTTCTTTAAAATTCATAAATTAACAGGTCACTCCTTTTTCTACTTTTATAGTTATTATATTGCATTTTCTAAAAATATCAACCCTATATTTTTAGAAGTCATAACATGTGTTTATTATATCCAATCTATTCAAATAATACAATACATAATATTATAAATTTATAGGAGGATTGCATATGATTATTTATGACCCGTTTTGGAAAACCTTAGAAAAATCAGATAAGAACTGGTATATACTGGTGAATAAATATGGTGTAAATCCTGCCACACTTCATCGATTAAAACACAATATGCCGATATCGACTGTAACGATTGATTTATTATGCAGCATCTTAAATTGTAAAGCTGCTGATGTTATAGCATATAAACCTGACAAGAAATAGGACTGCATTTGCAGTCCTATTTTTATAATACTTTTATAATAAAAAAATCACATACATAATAATCATTGACAAAACAATTTCACATAAAAATACTGTAACATAAAGCAATAAATTGACTTTCTTTATATCTTCAAAAGAAACCGCCCTGGTAAAATCCCCTATATATTCCTTCTTTACCAGCTTTCCAAAATAATAAGCATCACCTGCAAGTCTAATACCAAGTGCTCCCGCACAAACACTTTCTGTCTGTGCAGAATTCGGACTTGAGTGTTTTCTTCTATCTCTCTTATAAATTTTGCAGGCATTTTTTCCACTAAATTTTTTTCCCGAAATATAACTTGCAAGTATCATAAAAAAAGCACTTATTCTGGATGGAATAAAATTAACAATATCATCAATTTTTGCAGCGCATCTGCCAAAATATAAAAACTTGTCATTTTTATATCCCACCATTGAATCCATAGTGTTAACAGCCTTATATAATAATCCCAATACAGGTCCGCCAACAGCTGCATAAATCATAGGAGCTATACAACCATCAGAAGTATTTTCTGCCACAGTTTCTATAGCAGCCTTTGCAATGCCCTCATCATCAAGCATATCAACATCTCTGCCAACAATCATTGATACTGCATGCTTTGCGCCTTCGAGATCACCTTCTTTTAGTTTTTTGTAAACTTTCATACTCTCAACGCGTAGACATTTAATGCTAAGTATCTGATACGTCATCAACATTTCTATTACCATGCCAAGATATACATTAACGATATACCCTGCTGCCAAAATCACGACTGACACTAAACCGGTTAAAAAAAGGACTGTAATAACCAAATATCTTCCGTTTTTTAATGCAGTTTCTTTATCTTCACTATTCCATT
>JAFUEG010000272.1 GCA_017464045.1 Lachnospiraceae bacterium | reverse complement strand
CAAGAGATGCAGACGGTAATATCAATGTTGAGTACTATGATTGGGAAATCACAAAGAAGAAAATCTCTGATGCGGTTGGAATTGATGAAAGTAAGATAAATATAGTTCATATGTCTACAGAGGAACTTGCAGCAAGCAAAGAACCGATTCTTGGAACTTATGACCTTATATATGTTGGAGGTAATAAGTCAGCTCTTAAGGAGCCTCAGAATTGGAGAAATGTTGCCGGACTTATGAACTGGGGATATATGAGTACAACAGGAACAGCACTTGAAAATTATAAGTATTTCCCTATCTATACAATGTATACACATAATGGTGATATGGTTGCAGTTTCTGTATCGTCACTTGGCTATTCAGGTGGTGATGTTAAATCAGGAAGTCCTGCAGCAGAGGTATATTTAAATGGTGCATATCAAAAATCATTCTCACTTTTAAATGGTAATGATATTTCTTATGACAGATTATTAGAACTTAGAGATTATATTGATAAGGATATGCCTATAATTGTTGAGAAGAGCGTAGCTGACGCTTATGATGCAGTTGTTAATAATCCGGACGGAAACGAATATCTTCAGAATTCTATAGATCCTGACAGTAACATGAGAAAGTTCCTTGATTCATGTTATGCTAGGAAGACTACTGACGGAAGTACTTCACCGGCTAAATCAACTGATCCGAAGACTACTGTATTATGGGGTATATCTAATACTTCTGATGACCCGACATTTATTGATTATGATAAGGTCAACAGTCTTGTTAAGGGTTCTTCATCTAGACCTAAGCTTACAGTTACTTCTATGCCTGTAACATATAACTATTATGATACAAGTACAAGACTTAGCGAGGGTACGCTTAACTTCTCATTTGAGGTTGATGGAATCAGTTCCAGTGGATTTTCGGTTAAACTTCGTATTGATGATGATGGAACTAATACATTCACAACAAATGGTGCTGATGTAGCAAGTGAATTCTCAACTACTACTTCAACAGATAATAAATCGGGAACTCTTAAATGTACATTATCAGATAAGTATTTTGGCCCTGTTAGCTGGATGCTTGAGGTGACTGATAAAGGTACCGGTTTAACTGCTTATACAAAGGGTATATCATATATTAAGAATAAGACAGGTAAAAAACAGACGGTAAGAGTTCTTCAGATCATGCCTGGTGCTGCTAAGGAAGAAACAAATTGGCAGGGTACTAAGCTTGTGTCTACACATGGTGAAGGCGCTCAGGGTTCAAATGCACTTTACTTCTGTCCTATATGTCAGCAGACATATGAGAGACTTGAGTTTAACCCAATTGCAAATAGTACTAGTCAGATTGATATAAGATATAGCGGTACAGGAGCTTACTTACAAAGTAATACTACAGCAAGTACAGGTCATACAACTGATAATAATCCGTATCTTGGACAGCATGAACATATCTTTGGTCTTCCAAAGTATGACAGTGCAATGACTTTAGGTGGATATACAGGTGTAGATGACTGGTCAACAAACCTTGCTGATGATGTTGGAGATCTTTATGACTTTGATCTTGATATTCTCCTTAGAGGTGAGTTTGAAGAGTATTCAAGAAAGATAGCAGCTGCTTATGATTTCTCAAGTATGAGTGCAGCTGATAAAGCAACAAAGATCAATAACTTCTCGATAGATGCATCAGATCCTGATTATGCAGAGTGGTCAGCTCTTACTACTGATGATGCTAAGCTTAAGTTTATTACAAAGAGAGAGTATCAGCAGTTGGCAAATGGTGCATATCAGAACTATGTACAGGCAAAAACAGATACAGAAGCTGCTATACCTGCGCTTGAAACAGCACTTAATACTGCAATTGCAAGTAATACTGGAGGATATGCAGGAGATCTTACTATTGTATTAAAGACTAGAAGATATTCGGATATTTTCTCGGCTATAGGAAATGGTGGATGCTTCAGATATACATATCCATGGCAGACTGATCAGCTTAATCTTGCTAATGCATATTTTGATTACAGAGATTTGAAAGAAAAGGAAATTACATATCACAATCAGTACAAAGATTATAACAGATATGCATATCCTGATAATTGGCTGTTAGGTTGTTATGATATGATAATCATAGGACCTTCAGATGACTTTGCAGGTGATGATATGACTGATGCAACAGCACTTGCAGATTTGATAGATTATATGAATAACGATGGAAGCTTACTTTTGTTCCATGATACTTTAACAGCATCAAGAAACTCAGGTTCACATGTAATGACAGCAACATTAAGAGATTACTTCGGTATGAACAGAAACAGAGGTCTTACACGTAGCTCGAGTGCAGCAGCAGGTATGTATTATCTGCCATATACATCTACCGGTACTGAAGATAGATACTTTATGACAAACCTTTCATATAAGCCTAAGACTGATACTACAAGATATGCATCATGGGTTAATGATATTAAGGTTGCATTCAATAACTTTGATGCAGGAAGCAGATATCTTACAGATGTTGTATATACAGATTCGTTTGCAACATCAGATTATGGTACAAATGGTGCAAGTGGTGGTTCACCATATAAATATGGTCAGCAGTATTGGGAACTTGCAACATCCTACTTCAAGAGCAGTAATGTAAGTGATACAGTGCAGAAGAAGGAAAATGGAAATTATGGTACTGATAAGGCAAGCCAGAATAATAAGGGTATAGTAACACAGTATCCATTTACACTTAGTGATGAGCTTAATATATCACCAACTCATGCACAGCATTATGCACTTGAACTTGATGCATCGAAGATGACGGTATGGTATTCACTTGCAGGTGGTAATAATAAGGCTGTAAATGGCAAGGCTACGTCAGCTTCATCTATGTATGCAGCATCAAGAAATGATGGTATGGATAACTACTTCATCTACTCATATGGAAACGTAAACTATTGTGGTGCCGGACATTCAAAGGTAACAGGTGTTTACAAAGATAATAATGATGAACGTAGACTTTATATCAATATTATAGTTAACTCAGTTAAGAATTCAGTTAATCAGCCTGGTATTACGGTTTATGATTATAAGACCGAGAAGAAGAAGGAGAAAGACGGAACTGATTACTTAATGGAAGTTAAGGATACAGAGGCTTGGCCTGAGTTTAGTTTCAGCGCAACGGTTGATACAAGTGAAGCAGGTAATAAGCTTGAAAGAGTTAGAATTTACTACGATTTAGATTATGTGACTACTAATTCAGATTCTTATGTAAATGATCAATATCATATATTGATTGCTGACATGACAAAGGATGCTGATGGTAATCCGCTTAAGTCAGGTACAATCTATGATGTAGGTAAGACGTTGACAGCATTGCAACTTAAGCCTGAGTATTTTGAACCTTATAATCAGGAGTACACCTATATCGTAATTGAGGTTACAGATTCTAAGAATAATATAGCTTACCAGCGTATTAAGATTAAGCTGTTGCCGTACTTGTTTGAAATGACTCAAAATAGTATTATAGATATTATTGATAAGATTTAACTAATTATATGAATCCCCTTTATGAGTTTCTCATAAAGGGGATTTTTTTCGGATGATATTAATATATTATTATTAAAATATATTTGATGTGAACTAATATTCATTCTTGATATTATCCTATTAAATTGTATAATAAATATATCTAAAAAAAAGAGGTTTAGTAATATGGACAGAATTTATAATCTTATGAAAAAGTATAAAATGAATGCGGTTATATTAACAGATGGGTATAACCTTCATTATCTTTCAGGATATAGTGGTCATACAGGTATGGCTCTTATAACTCTAAAGCATAAAAGAATTCTTACAGATTCAAGATATACGGAGCAGGTTTCTTTAGAAGCACCTGATTTTGAATGCGTGGATATTAAGTCGGAAGGGTATGCAAAGTGTATTAATCGACTTTTATGCGAAGAATTTTTTTCATCGACAAATGATTTTTTTGATGGCAATTGTCCACCGGATTCAGTGGAAAACTCGTGTAAAACATGTGCAAATACTGTTTGCAAAGGTAATACTATACGTGTCGGATTTGAAAATGAAGAAATTACTTATAAGCAGTTTAAACAGTTTTTAGATATTCTCGACGATAAAATTGGATTGATGCCTTTAGATGAAAAGATTAATAACTTGAGGCGTGTTAAGTCTGAATCAGAAATTGAGAATATTGCCATGGCAGAGCATATAGGGGATATGGCATTTGATTATGTAAAGGATAAAATAAAGCCTGGTATGAAAGAGATAGAAGTTGCACTTTTACTCGAAAACTTTATGAGAAGTCATGGAGCTTCCGGACTAAGTTTTGATACAATATCTGCTTCAGGTAAAAACTCATCCCTACCGCATGCAGTGCCTACTGAAAAATTGATAGAAGAGGGTGATTTCCTTACTATGGATTTTGGGTGTATATATAAGGGATATTGCTCGGATATGACAAGAACTGTTTTTGTAGGAAAAAATCCATCTGAAAAACAAAGAAATGTATATAAGACTGTTCTTAAGGCACAGCTTGAAGCTCTTAAACTCGTAAAACCGGGAGCTGTATGCTCAGAAATTGATAAATGTGCAAGAGACATTATAGCTGATGCCGGATACGGAGATTATTTCGGACATGGCTTAGGACATAGTGTGGGACTCTTTATCCATGAAGAACCACGGCTTTCTCCTAAGTGCCACGACATCCTTGAACCTGGCATAACAGTTACTGTAGAACCGGGTATCTACATCCCGGGTGAGTTTGGCGTCCGTATAGAGGATCTTGTAGTCGTAACCGGAAACGGCTGCCGTAATCTTGCTACATCTCCGAAGGAATTAATATGTATATAAGGTATCATAGGGTATGATCATTATCACATCTTAGTATAAAACAGAGAACACCAAAAAGTTACTAAGCAAAGCGTGAGCGATAGTGAGCTTTGCGAGTAACTGTTTTGGCGTTCTCTGTTTTTGTGTATATAACAAGAATAGGAGATGGCTTTCGCTAATATATTTTTGGCGCTAAGCAAATCGTGAGCGTCAGCGAGATTTGCGTGTACCATAAATATATTAGCGAAAGCCATCTCCTAATTATACTTTAAAATGTTATGCTCTTGATGAATATTCACCTGTTCTTGTGTCGATTCTTATCATATCACCCTGATTGATGAAGAGCGGTACATTAAGAGTAGCACCGGTCTCAACTGTACAAGGTTTTGTTGCTCCTGTAGCTGTATCACCTTTAACACCAGGTTCACACTCAGTAACAAGTAAGTCTACTGATATAGGTGGTTCAACTGCAAATACTGAACCATTGTGAGAAGCAATCTTACAAGTTTCGTTTTCTTTAACAAACTTGAGTGCATCACCGATTACATCAGCATTTATAGCTATCTGATCATATGTTTCGCTATCCATGAAGTAGTATAAATCTCCATCCTGATATAAGTACTGCATATCTTTTCTATCAATATGAGCATTTTCAAATTTTTCAGTTGGGCGGAAGGTTTTTTCTACAACACCGCCACTCTTTATATTTTTAAGCTTAGTTCTTACGAATGCTGCTCCCTTTCCGGGCTTTACATGCTGAAATTCAATAATCTGGTAAATATTACCTTCTAACTCAATTGTTATTCCGTTCTTAAAATCTCCTGCTGATACCATAATTTTCCTCCTTAAAATCGCATATAAATTATTCTAATATAAATACATCTTTTTTTCAACTGTTTTTTATAATGTAATAATTTTTTATTTATTACATATATTTAATTTAAAGGAGGTGCATTAAGAAAGTGAAAAATGAAGTTTTTAAATTGCTTTCACCATCGATTAAATGTCTTTTAAAGGATATTAATATAGATTTTTCAAAGCTTATTGAAATAAGACTTAGAATTAATGAACCTATTATTTTTGTATTTGAGGATGGAGAATATTTTTTATGTGAAAAGAGAAACTTTACCATCAATCGAAAGCTTGCCTACAGGATAAATTCTGAAGACATACATTATGCTCTGGATATGATTTCTAATTATTCTCTTTATGCCTATGAGGATGAGGTTAGACAAGGTTTTATAACTATTTGTGGAGGACACAGAGTTGGTTTAATGGGACAGGCTGTAATGGATAATAAAAGCATAAAAAGTGTTAAACATATTTCCTTTATTAATATTAGAATAGCTCATCAGGTAAAAGGATGTGCAAATGAGGTTTTGCCTTTTATTTATAATGAAAACAGAGTACTTCATACACTTATTATTTCACCACCCGGAGGCGGCAAAACCACCCTGCTCCGAGATATGATAAGATGTATATCTGATGGAAATGGAATATGCAAGGGTATGAATGTGGGTGTGGTAGATGAACGATCTGAGATAGCTGCATGTTATATGGGAGTTCCTCAAAATGATGTAGGTATACGGACTGATATACTGGATGCATGTCCTAAGGCTGAAGGTATGCTGATGATGCTCAGATCCATGAATCCAAAGGTTATTGCAGTTGATGAGATAGGTGGCAGAGAGGATATAGACGTTATTTCATATATTATTAATTGTGGCTGCAGTATACTTGCAACAGTCCATGGATATTCTATAGATGACATAAGAACAAAGCCGGTTTTAAGAAAACTTGTGGATGAAAAGGCATTTGAAAGATATATAGTTTTAGGCGGAAGCCACACTTCAGTAAGATTAAGTGATAAATTTGATGATAGGCATAATATAGGCAGAGTAAGTAATATATTTGATGAAAGGGGAAATGAGCTATTGATAAAGTCGTATTTGCGTGCAAATTAACCGGCGTTTGTATGGTTATAGGAGGTTCCCTTTTTTATGGTGTAAGTTTTGCAATGAGGATGTATAAAAGAAGAGAAAACCTTAAAGCATTAGAGAAAATTCTTATTTATCTTGAAAGTGAGATAAGATATAGGCATTCGATTATCAGTGAGGCATTTTTTAATGCGGCAAAAAAGTCAGACGAGCCTTTCAATGCATGGCTTTTGTATCTTGGAAAGAAACTAAATGAGGATGATGGTGCCGGTTTTTGGGAAATATGGACTGATTCACTTAATATGCTTTCATCAGGAACCTGTCTCTCTAAGGAGGATATAGAGGAGATTTCTCAAATAGGACAAACCCTGGGGTATCTTGACATAGAAGCTCATAAGATGGGACTTAGGCTTGAAATAGATAATTTTCATGAAAAAATAAGTGATTACAATGCTGATTTAAAGGATAAGATGAGAGTTTCTGTTATATCAGGCGCAGTTATAGGGATTTTGGTTGTAATAGTGTTGTTGTAAGGGGATTTAAATATGACAGTTTCGCTTATATTTAAGATAGCAGCGGTAGGAATAGTTGTAGCTTTGCTGAATCAGGTTTTAAAACATTCAGGAAGAGATGACCAGGCTTATCTTGTCAGTCTGACCGGACTTATTATTGTTTTATCATGGGTTGTTCCTTATATATATCAGCTTTTTAGTGATATAAACAGTTTATTTAATTTTTAATAAAAAAGGGATGAAAGATATGAATATAGGTAGCTTGATGGCTCTAATTATTATAGCTGTTATGTTGGCGTTGAGTTTGAAAAATAAAAATCCTGAGATAAGCAGTATCATAAGCCTTGGACTGTGTCTTTCAATTATAGCAATAAGTGTTGAAAGGATAAAAATAATAGTTTTAAGAAGTAAAAATATTTCGTTAAATGTGGATATTGATAAGACATACATATTAATCTTATTGAAATTGCTTGGGATTGCATATATTTGCGAATTTGCAGCAGGGATAAGTAAAGATGCGGGATATAGTGCTGTAGCATCACAGATTGAACTTATGGGTAAGCTTACCATGCTTATGGTTTCGCTGCCAGTTCTTTCACAGGTTATTGATATCATTATCAGTATGATGAGGTGATAGTTTGAAACTAAGTCTTTGCGGAGTGGCATTTTTATTAATAACCGGGTTTAATGGTTATAATCCATTTTACATAAATTCTGAGTATTATGTAAACGAGAAAGCGGCTGAGGCTGATACCACAGAAACAGACGATTACAGTAAATATGATACCTATGATAACAAGGAAAGTATGAGCAGTCATACAATCGATTATGAGATGGAAGCCTTTGAAAATGTTTATGATAGATTTGAGTTGGATAATTTAGACAGAGAACTGAAAAAAAACGGAATAAGCTTATCATTTAGCGTAAAAGATATGATTAAAGATATATCAAAAGGCAACTCAAAAGGTATGGTTGTAAAGTTTAGAACAATAATAAAAAATGCGCTGATTGGTCAGATATCTGACAACAAAAATTTGATGGTTATGCTTATTACAGTTGTTTTAATTGGCTCAACATTTGTTAATTTATCAGTTTCTATGGGAAATGGATTTATAAGTGATAATGGGTTTTATATTACATATCTTATTATTACAGCAATTTTATTGACATCATTTATGATAACTCTTGATATGGTCGAGAATTCTATTAATCTTTTGCTTACAATGATTAAGATTATAATTCCGTTTTTTGCGGTTGCAATTAATTTTATCGGACATGCATCATCATCTGTTTCTATGTATGAAATTATTATGATAGGCATATGGCTTGTAGAATCTGTTATTTTGAATATTATACTTCCTATGATAAGGTTTTTTGTTATAGTAACACTTGTAAATAATCTAAGTAAAGAGGATTATTTTTCCAGGCTGACCAAGTTGATTAATAGCCTTGTAAACTGGATTCTAAAGTCAGTTGTATTTTTTATAGCGGGACTTAATATCATTAAGAGTTTAATTGAGCCGCACATTGATATGCTTGGAAAAAGTGCCGTAAACAAACTTATGTCTGCTATGCCTTCCGGAACTATGATTTCCGTTCTTACAGGGACATTTCTTGGTGCGGGAATTGTTATAAAAAATAGTATAGGTATAGCAGGTATTATATTAATCGGACTTATAATTTGCACACCTGTTATAAAAACTGTGTTTGTTATGCTGGTAATAAGAATAACAGCGGTTATTCTTCAGCCGATAGGAGAAAAACGCTATATTGAGGGCCTTGAAGGATTGGCACAGGGAATTAAGCTTTTGCTGCTTTGCATATTTTCATCGGTAACATTATTTGTGCTTACAATTGCTATTATGGCTTATGCAACAAACTCCGGAGGTATATTATCATGATAAGTTCATGGATGCAGGGGCTGGTTATTTATATTATATTATCCGGACTCGTTATGAAACTTGTCCCGGGCAAAAGTTATGAGAGGTATATCTCTCTTTATATGGGGTTTATATTGGTAATTATTATTTCCAAACCGGTTTTAATGTTTTTTAATTTTGATGAGACTAATGCTGAATCGCTTATGGAAAGCTTGGATGGTTATTTATCATTTTACAGGGAGGATTATGAAAATATAGAAAACAACAGTAATTATTATGGATTGGGAGTAGGAGAAGCAATAAAAGAAAGCTGTAGGGAAAATGGAATAGTCGTTTATGATGTATCAGTCATAACAGACAATAAAAATAATGTTCTTAACGTAATTATTTATACGGATCAGAATACAAATGAAAATTATTTAAAAACTTTAATTAATGATGTCTATAAATTTGATTTTGAGAGTATATATATAGTAAGACGGTGATGTAATGGAGTTAAATTCTTTATTTGATAAGTTCAAGGGTAAATCAAACAAAATCATAACTTTTATATTAGTAGGAGTACTGTTGCTTATAATAGTTATGCCTGTAAAAAACAAAAGTGATTATCTCACGACTTCCAATAAAATCACAAATGAAAATATGTATAATGATACATCTTCAGATAGCATGGAAGTGCTTAATGATTACACGGATTACGCAGATTATTATGAGGATAAGCTTAAAGAAATTTTAGAAAAATCATATGGGGAAGGAACTATGAACGTTATGGTTTCTTTAAAAAGTACGGATGCCAAAGTTTCTTATTATTACGATGGCTCATCAAAAGCAGAGTTTGTTGTTGATGGGGTTTTAATTGTTGCAGATGTAAAAAACACTGAAGTAGCCGCAGATATAGCTTTTGCAGTTTGTTCACTCTTTAATTTGCCGGCACATAAGGTGGCAGTTTTAATGAAAAATTAAATGTGTAAAAAATGATAGTTTATTATCAGGAGGTAGATTTTTATTATGAAAAAGACTTTAAAGAAAAATCAGGTTGTAATAGCTGCTCTTACAGTTTTACTTGGGGTTGCAGGATACATAAACTTTTCAGGTAATGATACTAATCTTGGGAAAAAGAATAATGATACCGGAAAGGAAGCAGCAGGTGAGGTATTTGCTGAAGCCGATACAGGTGAAAAGTCTGATGAAGTATTGGATGGAGAACTCACCTTATATGATATAGAAGGAGAGGAAAATATTGAGCTTAATTCTGATGAGGAGGATATAGGTGAGGCAATCCTTACATCCGCAGATGTGTCAAGCAGTCTTGTAAATATAAAGCTTAACAGAGAGCAGGCACGTTCAAAGAGTAAAGAGTATTATCTTGAAATTATTAATGGTGACAGCATGGAAGAAGCTGTGGTACAGGATGCGACAGCTGCATATGTAAAACTGACTGAGGATATGGAAAAAGAGGCAGATGCAGAAACACTTCTCATGGCTAAAGGTTTTAATAATGCTATAGTGTCTATAAGTGACAATTCAGTAGATGTAGTTGTAAGTAATAGTGAGCTTACTGATATAGAACGCGCACAGATTGAAGATATAGTTGTAAGAAAAACAGGATGTACAGTGGATCAGATTGTTATAACTTCAATGACAAATCAATAATTTTATTATTTTTTTAAAACCTTATCATTTAAGTCATTTTTCTATTTGTGATTTTGTTGCAATATCTTAAAATATTGGGTATAATTAGATAAATATTTTTTGATAGGAGGCAATTATCGTGGAGGAAAAAAAGAACGAAAATATAGGTAAAATTAATATAGCAGATGATGTCGTTGCATCTATAGCGGGCATTGCTGCAATTGAGGTTGACGGCGTTGCAAGACTTACCGGAGGAATATCCAAAGAGGTTGTTAGCAAACTCGGAAAAAAGAAACTTGCAAAAGGTGTTGAAGTTACTATAGTTGACGGCAATGTTGAAGCAGATATCTCAGTTGAACTCGAGTATGGTAATAACATAGCAAAGGTTTCAAAAGAGGTTCAGGCTAAGGTTAAGCAGTCTATTGAAAATATGACCGGTCTTACGGTTACAGTTGTAAATGTTGTTGTTTCAGGGATAAAGCTTGACTAGTTTTGGAATGGGAAAGCAGGTTTGATATGTCTAGACATAATCTTAGAGAGAATATTTTTAAAATCCTTTTTAAGGTCGAATTTAACAGCATTGACGAGATGAATGAGCAGATTGAATTTTCCCTTGATGAGATAGAGAATTTATCTGATGAGGATAAAGCATATATTACCGATAAGACTGAGAGAATTATCAGTCTTATCGGTAATATAGATGAAATTATTACTGATATTTCAGAGGGATGGAGCCTTAATCGTATAGGAAAGGCTGAACTTGCAATTATAAGACTTGCTGTTTATGAGATAAAATATGATGATGATATCCCACTTAACGTTGCGGTTAGTGAGGCGGTTGAGCTTGCAAAGACTTATTGCACCGAGGACGCAAGAAGCTTCATTAATGGGGTATTGACCAAGCTGAATGATTAGTAAATATGAAAATAATAATACCAGTTTGAAAACATATTTTAATTCTATTCAACAAGCTATCATATGTCAAGATATTGATAAAAGTTACAACAAATATTCAAAAGATGATATAAATAAATCAAAAAGTCTTAAAAGTTCTTCATCTGCTTTCAATATTATAAGTCGGAAGAATAATAATTTCTCTTTTAATGAAAATGATAATAATTATATGAATAAAGTCAAAGATTTATTATATCATAAAATTAATAAGAAAAT
>JAFUEG010000271.1 GCA_017464045.1 Lachnospiraceae bacterium | reverse complement strand
TACCAAAGAGTCTTATACAGTTAGTGGTCTTGAAGCCGGAGACAGAGTTGATAGTGTAACTATAACCGGAACACAGACTAAGGCAGGTACAAGCAATAATGTACCAAGTGAAGCAATTATAAAAAATAGCGCAAATGAATATGTAAATGATAACTATACTAGTTCATATGTCAATGGACCACTTGAAGTAACACCAAAAGCTGTTACAATAACTGCTGACAGTGACACTAAGGAATATGACGGAACAGCACTTACGAAAGATAGTTACACCAACAGTGAGCTTGCAGCAGGCGATACTATAGAAAACGTTACTGTAACAGGCAGTCAGATAAGTGCAGGCGAAGGTGCTAACGTACCGAGTGCGGCAGTGATAAAGAATGCTTCAAATGAAGATGTAACCGCAAGTTATAATATAACTTATGAAAGCGGAACACTTGAGGTAACTAAAGAGGCTGTAACTATAACGGCAGGTAGCGATACTAAGGTATACGATGGAACAGCACTTACAAAAGACAGTTACACAAACAGTGACCTTGTAGCAGGGGATAGTATAGAAAGTGTAACCATAACCGGAAGTCAGACAGATGCAGGCGAAAGTGCCAATGTGCCAAGTGCAGCAGTTATAAAGAATGCGACAGATGAAGATGTAACCGCAAGCTATGATATAACTTATGAAAACGGAACTCTTGAAGTAAACAAGAAGCAGGTTACGATAAGTGGCATTAACGTAATTGATAAAATCTATGACGGAACTACAGATGCAGAGCTTAATTATTCAGATATCGACTGGACCGCATGCGGTATGGTAGATGGTGATGAGCTTAGTGTAACTGCAAAGGGTACATATGAAGATACAAGCGTGGGCGAAGATAAGAGTGTAATTATAACTGATATAACGCTTGGAGGAAGAAGTGCAGATAATTACATACTTTCAGAAAACGGTCAGCAGACTACGGCAACTGCAACGATAAATAAGAAAGCAGTTACCGTCACAGCCATCAAGCAGACTGTTGCAGTAAACGGAGAGATAGAAAACTCGGTTGACATGGCTGAATTAACAGGCGCTGTAGAAGGACATAAACTTGCTGAGATAACACTTACATCAGGCAGTACTGAAAAAACAACCACAGAGGGTGTGATTACACCAAGCGAGGCAAAAATCGTAGATGTCGACATAGATGTGACGGATAACTATGACATAACATATGCAGACGGTGTTATGACAGTTACAAAGGCAGAAGCAGAAGTTGTCTTAGATAATGGTGATGATGAAGCACCGGCAAGTGTAACTGCAGTCGAAGTACCACACCTTCTTGAGCTTGCTGATGAAGAAGCTGAAGAAGGCAAGCTTGTAAAGGTTGAGCTTAGTGTAAAACCGGTATCTGAAAATAAAGTGAACGCAGCAACGGTTTCAGATGTTAAAAAGACGGTTGAAAGCGTATTTGCCTTTGTTGATATGGAAAGCGTTAAGGTGGAATATCTTGAGATTGACCTTACAAAATATGTAGATAATGTAAAAGACAGTGCTATAAGCGATACCGGTACACCACTTGAAATTATCCTCACTTACGATAACTCAAAAGCAGGAAATCCTGTTATTATCCGTAAACACGAAGGAACAGTTAAAGTATTCTCACAGCTTTCATCAAGACCGGCTGGCAGCTTTACAGATGCAACCTATTATGTGGAAGGCGATAAGATATATATGTATTCGCAGTATTTCTCGGATTTTGCGATAGCATATTCGGTTGATAAGACCTTCAACGTAAATCTTGATGACGGAAATGGAAACATTATAAGACAGATAGTATCGGAGGGAGCAAAGTTTATACCGCCGGCGGACCTTACCAAAGACGGATATGATTTTGACGGCTGGTATAAGGATGATACATTTACCCAAAAGTGGAATCCTGATACAGATAAGGTAACATCAGATATAAAGCTTTACGCCAAGTGGACAAAGAAGGCAGAGCCGTCAAAAGCTGATACTCCGGAAACAAAGGCTGATACTCCGGAGACTAAGGTAGATACACCAAAAGCAGCGACGACTCCGGGCAATACAGCCAAGTCACCGGCAACGGGAGATGCAATGCATAAAGATATAGCATTTTTCCTGATGATATTTGCAGCTTTAGGAATGATATGCATTAGATTTATAAGAAAAAGAATCCAAGATAGATAGTTTCATGAAAAAAGATTTTCATCTGATTTCACGATATGATAAGAGGAAACCGGTGCCAATCCTAAGTGGTTGGCATCGGTGTTATTTGTGCTTATTTTTCTATGGATAAAAGGTAAAAGATATGTTATAGTAAGCTTAATTACGGAATTGTGATTGCGGAGGTGAGAGGATGGCAAGGCAGGTATCGATAGGGACACAGGATTATGCAAGTTTAATTGAAAATAACTATTTTTATATTGATAAAACACAGTTTATAAGTGATTGGTGGAACAGTGGAGATGCAGTTACGCTGATAACCCGTCCGCGTCGTTTTGGAAAGACCTTAACCATGAACATGTGCAATTATTTCTTTTCCAATAAGTATGCCGGAAGAAGTGATTTGTTTGAGAACCTTAATATATGGAAGGAAGAAAAGTTCCGTAAGCTTCAGGGAACTTATCCTGTTATATTTATGACCTTTGCGGGAGTAAAGGGGAAGGATTATGCGGATACGCTAAAAACAATTAAAATATCTATAGCACAACTTGATCAGGATTATGATAATCATTTGGAGTCTCAGAAACTTAATGATGAAGAAAAACAAATGTTCAAAAAAATAAAGGATGATATGGATGATATACAGGCCGCTATGTCATTGAAGATTTTATCAAAACTTCTTGAGAAGCATTTTGGAAAAAGTGTTCTCATATTCCTTGATGAATACGATACACCTCTTCAGGAGGCATATATTCAGGGCTACTGGGATGAGATGACGTCATTTATCCGTACCATGTTCAATAACACCTTTAAGACCAATCCGTCAATGGAAAGAGCGATTATGACGGGGATTACGAGGGTAAGTAAGGAGTCTATATTTTCGGATTTAAATAATCTGATTGTAGTTACAACCACATCAGATATGTATGCAACCGATTTTGGCTTTACGGAAGAAGAGGTATTTACAGCATTAGATGAGCAGGGGTATTCGGAAGATGACAAAAAGAATGTGAAAAAGTGGTATGACGGATTTACTTTCGGAAAATATACGGATATATATAATCCATGGTCTATAACACATTTTTTAAAAATCGGAAAATATGACACTTACTGGGCAAATACAAGCGGTAACGGTCTTGTAAGTCACCTTATAGGAAGTGGAGACAAGAATATCAAGATGGATTTTGAGAATCTTATGACGGGGGGCTGTGTCGAGGCTGCTATCGACGAGCAGATAGTGTTCAGTCAATTGGCAGGGAACAAAAATGCTGTATGGAGTCTGTTGCTTGCGACCGGATATCTGAAATGTATGGAGATAATTCGTGAAAAGATAGAGGATACACCGATATACAGACTTGTGCTTACCAACTTTGAGGTTAAGAAGATGTTTGAAAAGATGGTTACAGGATGGTTTGAGAAGGATGAATCATTTAATGAGTTTGTAAAAGCCATGTTTAAATGTGACCTTAGGGGCATGTATGTCTATATGAACAAGGTGGCGCTTAATACCTTTAGCTACTTTGATGCAGGCAGGAAGCCGTCAGAGGAAAATGAGCCTGAGAAATTTTATCATGGCTTTGTGCTTGGACTTTTGGTGGATAACGCCAAAAATTATGTTATAAAATCTAATCGTGAGAGCGGTTACGGACGTTATGATGTGGTATTGGAACCCAAAAATAAAAATGATGTCGCTGTCATCATAGAATTTAAGGTCTATGACAGGGAATACGATAAAGAAAACGACCTTAAGGACACGGCAGCCAATGCACTTGCGCAGATAAATGAAAATCAGTATGCGGCAGACCTTATCGCACAGGGTATATCTGAGGAAAGAATCCTTAAATACGGCTTTGCGTTTCAGGGAAAGAAATGCCTGATTGTCGCAGGATAGTGTATGGAAATAACATACATCATACGAGATTTTACAAGATATGGTTAAAAATAATGGAAGAAGCTGCACGATGGTCGGTTTATATTTTGGCTGAGAAGCAGATGATGCCGTACAGTTTTGATAAAGGCTTGCAGTAAACAGATATTTTATGATAAAATATATTATCTTTGAATGTAAGGGGTTGACAGTTATGCATCAAAAC
>JAFUEG010000270.1 GCA_017464045.1 Lachnospiraceae bacterium | reverse complement strand
GAGGCAGTAAGAAATCTTCCGTATCTAAAGCCGGAGGGTATAGTTATCGTCTGCGACAATCCTATATGTCCGGTAACTGCTTCCCTTGCCGGAATCGAGTATGACAGCCGCAAGATGATTGATTATATAAAGTCAAAGGTTGACAGGGTTATAGTTGTCGACGGCAATAAAATATGTGAGGAATGTGGCTCCTCCAAGGTTGTAAATGTGGCTTTGGTGGGTACAATTATAAAAACAGGAGCTGCAGAGCTTTCGGAAGAATCTGTGAAGAAAGTCCTTAAAAGTAAGCTTAAGCCGGAGTTTATAGATATGAACATGAAGGCTCTTACTCTTGGTATGGAGTATGTATAAGTTTAATTATTTAATAGATATTAATGATATGTGATCATTAGTTTATAAAGTAAAATTGTTAAAATTTTATTGAAGATTTATATGGAAAAAAGAAAAGTTATATATTATAAAAATGAATTAGAGGATGAATTTGCAAAGGCAAAAATTGATGCCAGAAGGATAGATGAAAGCTATGATTATGACGGCGGTGTCGGAAGAAGGATAGCAAGATTTATCATCTACGTAATATTTGCAAAGCCGATTGCTTTTTTATATCTTAAGCTTGTCTACGGTCACAGGATAGTGAACAGGAAGGTTATAAAGGAGTATTTAAGGAAGAAAGAGGATAAGGGCTTTTTCCTATATGGCAATCATACCAATGCGGGTGCCGATGCACTTATACCGTCCATGATATGTATGCCTAAAAATGTATCGGTTATTGTTCATCCCGATAATGTTTCCATGCCGATATTCGGACATGTTACACCATGCCTTGGTGCAATTCCGCTTCCGGATGATAAAAAGGCTATGATTAATTTTATGAAGTCTCTTGAAAGGCGTGTATGTAAGATAAAGGATTGCATAACCATATATCCGGAGGCTCATATATGGCCGTTTTATACACATATCAGACCATTTACGGATAAATCCTTTGGGTATCCGGTAAAATATAAAACTCCTGTTTTTTGTTTTACCAATACCTATCAAAAGAGATTCTTATTCGGTGGTGTAAGGATGGTTACTTATGTGGACGGACCGTTTTATCCGGAGGATAATGTCCCGGTTGCTGAAAGCAGAAAGAGACTTCGGGACAGTGTGTATGATATAATGGTTAAGCGAAGTGAAAAAAATACTGTTGAAAAGGTTCGTTATATAAAAAAGACGGATTGATATAATTATTACAGATAACGGATTGATATATTTTTCCGGATAAATTATTGATAATTAAGTAAAAAAATGATAAGTTATAAAAAGGGTTTGTTATGAATATACTATATGCTGGTAATTATAAGGTCTTTGACGGAGTTATGACAAGTATGCTGTCTGTTTTAAAGCGTACCAAGGTCAAAGAACCATTTAATTTTTATATACTCACAATGGATGTTTCCTTTATCAAGGAGGAATACACTCCAATCACAAAACGTCAGATAGATATACTTAGCCAAGCGGCTAAAAAATACAATTCCGATAATGAGATAAAATGCATAGATGTGACGGATATTTATAACAGGGAATTTGCGGGCAGTCCAAATGAGCAGTGCTATTGTTCACCTTATACGCTTATAAGGCTTTTTATGGATATGCTTTCCGATATACCGGATAAAATTTTGTACCTTGATGCGGATATCATGTTTAACAGGGATATCGCACTTCTTTATAATCATGATGTTTCGGATTATGAGTATGCGGCAGCCAGGGATCACTATGGAAAATACCTCATATATCCTAATTATATCAACGCAGGCGTGCTTTTGTTTAACATGAAAAAATGCAGGGAAACAGGATTATTTGAGAAGGCAAGGGAGCTTATAAAGATTAAGAAGCTTACCTTTGCAGACCAGAGTGCCATAATCAGAAGTACCACGAGAAAAAGGATGCTTCCACAGAAATTTAATGACCAGAAGTTTTTGCATAAATCAACTGTGGTAAGACATTTTTCAAAGAGACTTTTTTATCTTCCGTATCCGCATACGGAAAATGTAAAGCAGTGGCATATCGACAGAATGAAAAAGGTTTTTAGGTATAACCAATTTGATGATATTTTAGACGAATATTTAGACTGGAAGGAGAAGTTGGAAGATGAGCAGCCTTAATTTTATGGATAGAAGATTGATGAAAAAAAGTCGTTTAATCCCGGTTTTTTTTGCAATTGATGATAAGTATGTCAAGTATTTTGCGGCATGTCTTAAGTCGCTTATCAATAATACAAGTCCTGAAAATCAATACAACATACATATTCTTCATGAGGATATAACCAATCAGAATCAGGAAAGAATTAAGGAGATGGAAACTGAAAATGTTACCATCAGCTTTGAAAATGTAACAAAAAGAATTGAAAAGATAAGAAAGAAGCTGTCCATAAGGGATTATTATTCATATACAACCTATTACAGAATGTTTATAGCGGATATGTTCCCACAGTATGATAAGGTAATTTATCTGGATGCGGATATAATTGTTTTGGATGATGTTGCAAAGCTTTATCAGTATGAACTCGGAAAAAACTATGTTGGAGCCGCAAATGAACAGGTTATGGTAAATCATGATATCTTTGGCAGCTATGTTGAACAGGTGCTTGGTATAAGCAGGATGGCTTATTTTAATGCCGGAGTTCTGGTTATAAACAGCAAACAGTTCAGGAAACAGAACATTTTACAGAAATTCGTAGATTTGATAAATGAATATACATTTGTTGTTACACAGGACGAGGATTATCTTAATATCATATGTCAGGATAAGATACTTTGGATCGATAAGAGGTGGAATTATCAGACTTCAGATCCGGTAGACCGCGATTTAAAGGATGTTAGTATAATTCACTATGCATATGCGGTTAAGCCTTGGCACAGTAAGGGTATAAGAAATTCAAAGATTTATTGGGACATTTCCAAGGAAACCATGTTTTATCCGATGCTTAAAAAGGAGTATGACGAGCGTACGGCGGCTGACAATAAAGCTTTTGATGAGGTTGGAGAAAAACTTGAGCATATCGCTATAGATGAGATGCAAAGGGAGGATAATTATCTCCACAAATATCTTGGTATAGACCAGCCGAAGATAACCAGACAGGATATCATAAAGAAGATAGAACAGTACGAAAAGGAAGGCAGATTTGATGAGGATGTGGAGGACGATCCACCGGGAAGAGAGCTTATGCCTGATGAGGTTGACTATCTTAGGAAAAATATGTCCAATCGTATGAGAACCAGATATGCCTTTAGGCTTGCAAGATGGTTTCTCAATACTATGATAAGGAAAAAGCAGTTTATCATAAAAGAGATAAAGGGTATAGAAAACTACAGAAATCTTAAGAGCGGAGCAATTATTACCTGTAACCATTTTAATGCCATGGACAGCTTTGCCATGCATATAACTTATGAAAAATCAAGGCAGAGAAGACGTAAGTTCTTTAGAATTATACGAGAGGGAAACTATACCAGCTTTCCGGGCTTTTACGGTCTTTTGATGCGCAACTGTAACACGCTTCCTTTAAGCTCCAACAAGGAGACTATGAAGAAGTTTATAAAGGCTGTGGATACAATACTTCAAAAGGGACATTTCATACTTATATATCCTGAACAGAGTATGTGGTGGAACTATAAAAAGCCGAAGCCTTTAAAGAAGGGCGGATATACCTTTGCGGCAAAGAATAATGTTCCTGTGCTTCCTTGCTTTATAACTATGGAGGACAGTAATGTGCCGGGTGAAGGAGGACTTCCGGTTCAGGAATACACTATCCATGTATCTGAACCTATTTATCCGGATCCTGACAAGAGCCGCGCAGTCAATGTAAAGGAAATGATGGATAAAAACTATGCCGTATGGAAGGAAATATACGAAACAACCTACGGAATACCGCTTAAATATACTTGTGACGAATAAGGTGGTGCTAATTTATGCAGACAAGCTGTGATACATGTGCATATTTTGCATATGACGATGAATATGAAGAGTATTATTGTGATGTCAATATGGATGAGGACGATTACGGAAGGCTTGTGTCGAGTAACTTTAAAGGCTGTCCGTATTACAAGGACGGAGATGAATACAAGGTAGTAAGACATCAAATCTAGATATTTCGTTAACTAAAGTAAAGTGTGCCAAATCGGCACACTTTTTTGTAAAAAATGGTAAAGAGGTTACATATAAGCAACTCCGGGGATTGCTTTACTTGATTTGTGATTTTAGCTCTTCTAATTGTCTGGTAAGTTCGGCTATGGTGTTATCTTTTTCCATCAAGGATTTATCTTTCTCGGCAATTATCGCTTCGGTTTCTGCGCGACCTTCACGCAGTCCTTTTCTATAGATAGAAAGTGTATCTCTTTCATAGCGTTCACGTGCGGCACATTCAGCAGCTATTTTTTCGTCTTCAGTCATTTGATGCATGGTCACAATCGTTTCACCCATATAATCATTTTTTTCTGCTAACATTTTTATCTCCTCCCAAGTGGTGGCTTTAAAAAGCTTCGCCCAATGATACAGACTGTTTTTGCAGTCTTCAGGTAAATTGTTTACTTGATTTAAGTTTAACACACGTAGACGGAACTTGTCACTATAAACTTCACCATTTTTGGCGTTGAGCAGCATGTATTCCGCATAAAATTCCGGCGAAAGCCCCGGCAGATCAAAATCAATTATCCCTATGTGCATGGTAGGACGAACCATGCTATAGTCCTCGCCGCTTTTTAGATGATCAAATGCCCTGCAAAGATATGTAAGTGAGCGCTCGGGCCAATTGCTATAATCCGTCACCTGCATTTCTATATTTAAAAGCTGTTTATTATTCAGCATAATCTTTAAATCCAATATACAGGTTTTATCATTTATAACTTTGCCAAGCTCGATTGGATTTTCAATATCTATAGCAGCTATGCTTCCCTCGGGCAGTGCCAACAGAGCATAGAGTAGTCCCTCGAGAGCTTTTTTGTTCTCCTGAAATACCGCTCTGAACATGTAATCGTTGGTAAGACCATATTTTATTTTGCCGGTCGGCAAAGATGACAGGTCGGGTTTGGAACTGATACTGTTATTATTGGCTTTATTAAAATAAATTTTATTATCATTCATTAAACATCACCCCTCACAAATAAAAATAGACAAAAATTAAAAAAAGACAAAGGTTAAAATACTTAAATATATCTATAAAAATATTAAACGCAAAAACACATAGTTAAATAAACATACAAGAATCAAAAACTGATTTTATGCTTGTATGAACTAGTTTGTATAAAACTATAATGGAGATGAAGTTATAATGATAACGTAATAGTTTTAGAAAATTAATTCTCTGGATGGTATTGGAATAATAGGGAAATACCAAAAAATATTACAGTTATCTTTTAAAAATATAATAGATATCTTGAGAAAAATTATAAGTCGCACCAAATGATAATGCAAGTGTAAGTTTTGCACATATGTATCCAAAAGTTTACATCATAAGCTGAAAAAGTAAGTAAAAATGCGGTAGGAGAGAAATAAATAATATATTTTTAAAGAATTTCGACCGGAGCATTGATATGCTTCGGTCGATATCATTTAACTGAATAAGCTTCTTACGTGGGAGATTTCCTCATCAGTTGCTTTTGCGGCAGGTACATAGTACTGACGCTCACGTGCGATAGTGTAAATCTGTTCCTGAGACATTTCACATGCATTTCTGAACTGCTTCAATGTCTGCTTTAATTCCTTGTTTTCTGTCTGTGGAATCATATCTGCATACTTCTTTAATTCTGAATTGATACCGTCTAAGGTATCGGCAACCATAGTCTTTTCTTCCATTTTATTATTCCTTTCTTAATGAACCTGTTGATTTGTTATGGGATGTAAATTAGTGAAGAAACTTCATAAGTGTCTGCTTGTTTTCATTTGATGAGGTTACCGCCTCCTGAAAGAAAGCCTTAACCTGTGGGTCACTTGCTTCGTTAGCATAAGCTGTCATCTTGCAGTTGGTAGTTTCGTATCCGCCTATAAGGTGAGGGAGATTCTGTAATTCGAGTTCTGATAAATTGTTGTTCATAAATAATACTCCTTTTCATTTATTTCATTAGGAGTATTTCCATAAAATGTAATTGATATACACGTTTTTTGAATTTTGTAAAGGTTTGAAATTGAATGTTTGGTTTAATGGTGCTAATATATGTTTTGCAAATTATAATTCGGAGATAACGGATAATGAGTAGCACAGAAGAAAGCAATATAAAAGAAGTAAATAAGACATCTAATGAAAGTAAGGATAGCAGGACAAAGAGCAGAAGAAACACAAACAGTCAGGATATGCTTCACGGAGGTCTTGCCGGCAAAATGATATTATTTGCACTTCCTCTTGCGCTAAGCAGCATACTGCAGCAGCTTTTTAACTCGGCAGATGTTGCGGTTGTCGGAAGATTTGCAGGAGACGATGCGCTCGCTGCTGTTGGTGCAAATGTTGCTAATGTCGGTATATTTGTCAATCTTATAGTAGGCTCATCGGCAGGACCAAATGTCATAGTTGCCAATCTAATCGGGCAGGATAACAAAAAGGAAGCCGAAAAGGCAGTACATACAACGATAATGATGGCGATAATCGGTGGACTTTTGCTTGCGTGTATAGGACTTATCATTTCCAAGCCTATGCTGGTTTTGACCAATACACCGAAAGAAGTAATGGATATGGCAGAACTTTATCTTAGGATTTATCTTCTTGGCATACCGTTTATAATGCTGTTTAACTTTGGTGCAGCTATTATAAGGAGTAAGGGAGATACCAAGCATCCGCTGTATATAATGATAGCCTCCGGTATTACAAATGTAATTCTCAATCTCATATTTGTAATCGGCTGCAGGATGGATGTTGCCGGTGTAGCTCTTGCCACACTTATATCTAATGTTTTGGCGGCTTTTTTGATTGTTGTTCTGCTTGTAAAGGATGATGATTTTTTACATCTGGATTTTAAGAAGCTTCATATAGATAAAATGTATCTCGGAAAGATTATCAAGGTCGGACTTCCGGCGGGACTCCAGGGCATGGTATTTTCACTTTCCAATATATTTATCCAGTCGGGAATCAATAACCTCGGTAAGGATACTGTGGCAGCTTCATCGGTTGCACTTAACTTTGAATACTTTACCTATGATATCTCATCGGCATTTGCTCAAACCACAGTGACCTATACCAGTCAGAATTTTGGCGCGGGAAACTATAAGCGATGCAGTAAGATTTATAGAATTGCCATGGCTGAGGGCATGATATTTACAGCTCTTTTAAGTATAATCTTTACTATATGGGCAAGACCTCTTGCCGGACTTTATACAACCAAGGAAGCGGTTATCGATATAGCACTTATAAGAATGTTCCATGTTATGTCACTCGAAGCGCTTACCGCAACATATGAGGTTTCAGCTGCCGCATTACGAAGCATCGGCTACCAGATTGTACCATCACTTTTAACAGTGTTCGGTACGGTTGGTTTCAGAATCCTCTGGATGTACACGGTGTTTAAGAAAAGCCATACCTTTGAAACACTGATGAACGTATATCCGGCATCATGGATTTTCACAGGAATTATGGTAGTGTCGGCATATTTTATCCTGTGGAAGAAGGTCAGGATGAGGCACACCACTTGATTTAGATTTTGATTTTGTATATAATAAAACACGATAAATTTATATGATATGGAGGAAGAAGAAATGTACATTACTTGTTTGGATATGGAAGGCGTTTTAGTCCCTGAAATTTGGATAGCATTTGCCGAGGAAAGCGGAATTCCTGAATTAAAAAGAACTACAAGGGACGAGCCTGATTATGATAAATTGATGAAATGGAGACTCGGAATACTTAAGGAACACGGACTTGGATTAAAGGAAATTCAGGCTACAATTGCAAAGATTGATCCTATGCCGGGTGCAAAAGAGTTTCTTGATGAATTACGTTCCATGTGTCAGGTTATAATACTTAGTGATACCTTTGAGGAGTTTGCAAAGCCTCTTATGGAAAAGCTTGGCTGGCCTACAATTTTCTGTAATTCACTTGAGGTTGCTCCAAGCGGAGAGATAACCGGCTATAAGATGAGATGCGAAAAGTCCAAGCTTACAACTGTTAAAGCACTTCAATCCATAGGTTATGAAACCATAGCAAGTGGTGACAGCTTTAACGACCTTGGTATGATTCAGGCAAGTAAGGCTGGATTTTTATTTAAGAGTACCGAGCAGATTAAGAAGGATTATCCGGAATTACCTGCTTTTGAAGAGTATTCAGAACTTCTTGACGCTATCAAAAAAGTAATTCTATAAGATTAATAAAGCTTATTATTTGTAAAAGTATAAGTTTAGAGATAAGACTGACAGTTTAATTATACAGTAGTACATGAAAGGACATCAGGATGGGAAATTCAGATATAAAAGATGAAAATCGTAATAAAAAGGTATGGTCTAAGATAGATAAGATACCTAAGAAAAAAGCAAGTAACAATATAACCAAAGGATGTCTTGTGCTTGAGGGCGGTGCGTTCAGAGGCGTTTTTACCAATGCGGTTGTTGATTATCTTATGTATCAGGACCTTAATTTTGAAAGCGTTATCGGTGTATCTGCCGGAGCATTAAACGGATTGAACTATGTCGCAGGACAGATAGGAAGAGGCGGACGTGTCAATCTTACTTATAGGCATAATCCAAAATATGTAGGTTTAAAGGCAATAAAAGAAAGTAAGGGTGTATATGGCTTTGATTTTGTATTTAATGACTTTAATGAGATTGAGCCTCTTGATATGGAAAGAGTAAATAGTGGAAAGCAGAGATTTGTAGCTGTTGCGACTGCACTTAAGGATGGCAAGCCTGCATATTTTGAGCTTGGCAAGACACCTGATATATTTCAGGCTGTAAGAGCTTCGGCATCCATGCCATTTGTATCAAAACCGGTTATAGTTGAAGGTGAAAAATACTTGGATGGCGGAAGCGGTGACAAGATTCCATGTCAGTGGGCGATAGATGAGGGATATGACAAGACAGTAGCTGTATCTACAAGACCGAAGGGATTTCGTAAGGATGAAAGCGAAAAAAACGCAGACAGAATAAGACGCTTTTATCGTAAATATCCTGAATTCGCAGAAGGACTTATCCATGTAAATCGTTTTGAAAATGAGCAGCGTGCATACATGGAAAAGCTTCATGATGAGGGAAGAATATATGTGATTTATCCAACTGATTTTATAAATGATGTCGGAAGACTTGAGGGAGATATGGAAAAGCTCGGACATCTATACTATGTCGGATATGAAGAAACAAAAAAGCATATGGATGAGTTAAGAGCATATCTTAACAGCTAAAAAAAGGATAAGAATAAAATGAACTATTCAAATATCATGAAATTTAAAGGTACCTGGCGTAACTATCAGGCGAGGGTTCTGGAACATTCAAAAAAATATCTTGATGATGGAAAAATTCATATAGTGGCAGCACCGGGTTCGGGTAAGACAACTCTTGGAATCGAACTGATTGCAAGGCTTTCTGAACCGGCGCTTATTCTTACGCCATCCATTACCATAAGAGAACAGTGGGAGGCAAGAATTGCAGAGGCGTTTTTAAATGACGGACTTAATGCATCTGATTATATATCACAGGATTTAAAATCTCCAAAGGTTATAACTATTTCTACATATCAGGCACTTCATAGTGCGATGAATCATTACAAGGGTATCTTAAGAGAGGACGAAACCTCATCCCAGAGCGGTAAAGCAAGCGGCGGAAAAAAGACTGTTGTAGAAAATGATACGGATGACAGTGATTTATCCTTTGATGAGGTATATTCAAAATATAATTCCGAGGAGGTTGACTATGTCGGCTTTGACCTTGTTTCAGAGATGAAAAACAACGGAATTAAGGTGCTTTGTCTGGATGAATGCCATCACCTTAGAACAGAGTGGTGGAAGGCTCTTGAGGAATTTAAATCATCACTGGATGAACCGAAAATTATTTCACTTACGGCTACGCCTCCTTATGATTCAACGCCTGAACTTTGGGAGAGATACATGAGTATGTGCGGTGAAATCGATGAGGAAATCGCCATACCTGAACTTGTTAAGGAAGGAAGTCTCTGTCCGCATCAGGACTATGTATATTTTAATTATCCGACAGAGGAAGAGATAGCCGAGATAGATAAGTTTAAGGAAAGAAGTAAGGAGTTTCAGGAAAAACTTAAAACAGACAATACATTTATACAGGTAGTAAGAAGCTATACAGGCCGTTCCAAAGAGATAAATGAAAGAAATATCGATAATGAAACTAAACTTCAAAATATATTGCAGGATTTGATATATGATAATCCGGATGCTTATGCGACGGAAGAAGGTTATATCGAAGCTCTTGAAAATGAGCTTAAAAGAGCAGGTCTTATAGAGAAAAAACATGTATGTCTTGTTATAAATGATAATATAGAAAAGCTTCTTATGACCTCAAAGGGAAAATGTAAGAGTATAAAAGAGGTTGTTGCTTCGGAGTATAAGGGCTTCGGAGACAGTCTTCGTATGCTTATACTTACTGATTTTATAAGAAAGGAATATGAAAAGGCAATCGGTACGGAGGATGATGTTACCTCCCTTGGCGTTATTCCGTTCTTTGAACAGTTAAGACGTGAAAGTGCGTCCATGAACAATATAAGACTTGGTGTACTTTGCGGAACCATAGTAATTATCCCTGCTGAAGCAAGAGATGCTCTTTTGGAGGCAGTAGGTGACTCGGGTAAGATTACATTTTCCAAGGTGGGAAATCTGGATGAAAATGATTATCTTAAGGTAAATGCTGTTGGAGATGCGCATTTTTTAACCGGTGCGGTTACCGAGGTTTTCACACAGGGGTATATAAAGGTTATAATCGGCACAAAATCTTTACTCGGTGAGGGCTGGGATTCACCATGTATAAATTCACTTATTCTTGCAAGCTTTGTCGGAGCATTTATGCTGAGCAATCAGATGCGAGGACGTGCTATACGTATATTTAAGCCTGTACCGGATAAAACCAGTAATATCTGGCATCTTGTATGCCTGCTCCCGCCAAAGTACGGCGATGCGTCAGGTGAAAACAGCGCAGATTACAAGCTTTTGGTACGTCGTATGGACAACTTCCTCGGACTTCATTATGAGGAGGATGTAATTGAAAACGGAATTGACAGACTTTCGATTATTAAGACTCCGTTTAACGAAGATAAGGTAAATGAAATGAATGGCAAAATGCTCGAATTTGCCAATGAAAGAGTTAAGCTTCGCGAAAGATGGCAAAGAGCTTTGGATAACTCCGAGAAGATGGATGTTACCGAAGAAACCGCTGTCTCGGACAATGCTCTATCTAAAACGGAGTATAAGAAGAGTAAGAGTAAGGCGGTTCTTGCAGGACTTGGTGTGGCTGCAGGTATAGGACTTTCGCTTACACCACTTGGTGCAATCGGCCTTGGACTTTCCGGCTTTTCGGCAGCTTATGGTCTTACCAAGCTTCCGAGACTGAATAAGCTTAAAACTCCGGGTAACAGACTTAAGGCAACCGGAGACGGAATATATGATGCATTATTAAAAAATAATTTTCTTGAAGAAAAGATTGCAAAGGTATGTGTCGAGGAAGGAAAAAATGATAAGAAACTCATATATTTAAGCAGTCAGAATGCCAGAGACAAGCTTTTATTTGCAAATTGCATAAATCAGTTTTTTGCACCGGTTGATAATCAAAGATATCTGCTCCTCAAATACGGAAAAAAGGATGGAGCCGATGCATTTTACAGTATACCGGATATATTTGCGAAAAATAAAGAGAGTGCGGAAAGCTTTTATAACCATATATGTTCATATATAGGCAACTATGAACTTATTTATACTAGAAGCGAAAAAGGAAAGAAGATTCTTGCTGCTGCCAAAGAAAAGCTAAAGGAACAGGGCGAGGGCAGAAGTACCATGAGTAAGAGAGTCAGATAAATCAAAATTTACCCTTTAATATTAGGGTGTTTTGTGATACAATAAAACGAATGTGATAAGAGAAAAAATAAAAATGCACTGGGAAAAGGAGATTAAAGCTATGCCAAAAAGAACTGATATCAACAAAGTATTAATTATTGGTTCCGGTCCTATCATTATCGGTCAGGCGTGTGAGTTTGACTATTCCGGAACACAGGCATGTAAGGCACTT
>JAFUEG010000269.1 GCA_017464045.1 Lachnospiraceae bacterium | reverse complement strand
AGAGATACTATGGAGCAGGAGAGAATCAAGATAGAAGATTTAAAGGCTTATTTTGAGGAAAAGCTTGCATTTTAGTAATAATTAAATAGCTTATAAAGGAAAGAGAAATGTAACTTTTTGTTACGTCTGTGGTGGATGAAGTATGCTCTCTACGAATAGCTTTGCAGACAGCCGGAGCATATTCAGTCTGGTGTAAACACGTTTACTTCAAAGTAAGTTCTCTTTCCTTTTTTGTTAAGAGGTCGGCTGAATAAGTAGGGTATACCTGCTTTGTTTCATTAATATCGGACTTGCCTATGCTATACGAATAAAATAAGCGGATATCGTAAAATACCATCGATTTGTTAAATCAGAGCGCTCATAATTTTGTAATTCGCACGAAAACAATAAACTCGCTTCGCTCAGACATATTGTTTTCTGAGCGAATTACTTCAATTATTTGCTTCTGATTTGACACAAATCGGGCAAACTATTACGATATCCGCTTATTTTATTCGTATAACATAGACAGCCCGTTGTATCTAAATATCTGTGCAGGTATACCCATATTCAGCCGACACGCTTCGCGTGAAAATATAAAGAGCAAATAATAGTTTATCATAACCTTGAATTATGATATTATAACGAGGAAAAATGATTATGTGTTTGAAATGATTTTAGAAAAGAATTTTTAAACTTTTTTTGGTGGATATATCATATGTGTATATGGGAGAGGCTTTCGGAAGAGGAATTCTGGAAAGAATTTCTTGATTATAAAATTGAAAAACAGCATCTTATGGGTAAGGATTTGGAGGTTATAGAAATATTTATTGAATCTAAAAAATATTTGGATTTAATAGGTGACATAAGAAAACAGGATTACATACCTCCGATACCTTTTAAAAAAGAGATTAGCAAGGCGGATACCGATAAAAAGAGAGTGATTTATTCCTTTGAAGAGGATTTTAATATTCTTCTTAAGGGTATTGCTTTTTATTTGTATATATATGACAGTGAGTTTGCTGATAACTGCTATGCGTTCAGAAGAAGTTATGGGGGTAAGGATGCTATAAGAAGGATTAAGAGTATTAAAGGACTTAAAGACAAGTATTGCCTTAAGCTTGATATACATAATTATTTTAATTCGATTGATGTTGATATTTTACTTGAAAAGCTTGGTTTTATAAAGAAAAGTGATGAAGAGTTATATCTTTTCTTTGAAAAACTGCTTATGCTTGATAGGGCCTTTGTTGAAAACAAATCAGGAAATAAATATGAAAAGAATGAGAGTAAGAAAGATGATAAGATAGACGAAGAGGATTATTATATAATAACAGAAAAGCGCGGTGCTATGGCCGGTACACCCATATCCCCATTTTTTGCAAATGTATATCTTTCGGATATGGACAAGCTTTTTGAATCGGAAAATGTTATATACTTCAGGTATTCGGATGACATACTTGTATTTGCGGACAGTGAAGATGATATTAAAAAATATCAGAATAAAATACTTGAAATAATTATCCGAAATAATCTTACAATCAATCCTGAAAAAACAAAATTATGTAAACCAAGAGATGAATGGGAGTTTTTGGGATTTTCCTATGATAACGGCGAGATTGACCTGTCTGACAATACAATCAGGAAGATGAAAGTAAAAATTAAAAGAAAAGCACACGCATTAAGACGCTGGGCTGACAGGAAAAATCTTTCCGGAGAGAGAGCGGCAAGGGGTTTTATAAAAGCTATGAACAAAAAGCTTTATACCTACAAATATCAGGAAGTAAGAGGCACGGAATTTTCCTGGAGCAGATGGTTTTTCCCGTGCATTACAACTGACAAGGGTCTAAAGATAATTGATGAATATTTGCAAAAGTATATCCGATACGCTGTAACCGGCAGGCACTATAAAGGGAATTATAAGATATCATATGATAAGCTCAAAGAATGGGGCTATAGGAATCTTATAAACGAATATTGGAACGGGAGAAATGAATCATGAGTAAAAAGAAGAAAATAATATTAATAGCAAGTTTAATAGTTTTAATTGCTGCAGCTTCGGTTATTACCGTTGTGGTAATAAAAAACAAAACACAAAGATATGAAGTGCCAATCATTGTTTTTGCCGGTGAATCGGACAAAAACTGGACAGAAGAAGATTACGAAAAATATGCAAAACATTTAATAAACACATTAGGTTCGGATTATTGCAAAAAGGCGTATTTGGAAGATAAGAACATTGTTATATATTTTACCGAAAAACAAAGAAAAAAAGCTGTTAAAGGTTTAGCTGACATTCTTAATGATGATACGTTTTCTATACTTGGCGGCATGGTTGGTTACAGAGTTATATCAGTAAGCTCTGATTATAAAACCATAAATGTTATGTTTAATGAAGAATACAATGAGGAGGCTTTCGGAAGAATACTTGAATGTCCGACACTTATTACAATACAGATTTATAATGGCATAAAAGCCGATGACGCATCCGTAACCGTTAATGCAAGCTTCAGTGACAGTGATGAAGTGAAGACAAAGGTAATAACCGTGGATAATTTGTATGATTAGATGAATTTTTGCTTTTTCAATTAATTTACTAAAAAGGAGATACGATAATGGACGAATCCAAATCAATTTCAACGATGGAACTTTGGGCAAAACTTTTTCAGGCACCTACAGTTAATTTATATTTAACGGAAAATGATAGTTCGATAAATCAGATTTCATTTTCGGAATATATAACAAATCTGTGTAATTTCAGGGGTGAAAAGGCTGAAAAAATATTAAAGAGAAGCAATATCGAAAGCTCTTTCGGACACCGCCTTTTTTCGGGTAAACGTAATCCGTCCCGTGATACGGTTTTACAGTTGGCATTTGGTTTTCAGATGTCCGTTGATGAAGCACAGCAGCTTCTAAAAATATCGCGTCATACACCACTTCATCCTAAGGTTAAAAGGGATGCGGTTATAGCATTTTTCCTTCATAATTCTCAAAATCTTGATGAATTGCAGACTGCTCTCTATGAAAATATGCTTCCTCTTTTGGGAGGTAATAGATATGAATAGTAAAGATTTTTTTGAAAGCCTTAACACTGTCTATGACAATTCTGATTATCCCGATGGCTTTTTAAAGCAATATAACATAATGGAGTGTCTGGCAGAAAAAAACGGAATAGATACATTTCTTATACAAGACCATAATTCAACAAAATATGTTGCAAAATGTTATTATAAAGCTTTATTGAAAATAGATATTAAAAAAGATATTTTAATTGAACTGTCACACGATGGATTTCCGAAGCATATTGATACCTTTGAAAATGACACTATGTATATCATAGTGCGGGAATATATTGAGGGTACGGTTCTTGATGAATATGCCTCTTTAAATGATTTGTCAGAGGATGAAATAAAAAATATATGTGTCAAAATCTGCGATTTACTGGGTTTCCTTCATCATAGAGAAACGCCGATTATTCACCGTGATATTAAGCCGCAAAATATTATCATACGACCTGATGATAGTGTTGCATTGATTGATTTTGATATTGCTCGCGAATACCAAAGTGGTAACGATACTGATACTGTATTTTTTGGAACTCTTGCATATGCACCGCCTGAACAATACGGTTTTTCTCAAACAGATGCTCGCGCAGATATTTATTCTCTCGGAGTATTGATTAGATATCTTCTTACGGGAAGTACAAGGGAGAACAAGAATATAAAGGTATATCGTCCGCTTGAGAAAATAATAAAAAAATGTACAGCCTTTGATCCAAAAGAACGCTTCAATGACGTTGATGAAATTAAGAAAGCACTTCTTAAGGCAAATCCAAAGTCACAGGGAATTAAAATTGCATCAATATGTGCCGGTATAGTTTTGTGTGCCGGATTGCTTACTTTTGGCGGCATAAAGATATATCAGAAAATAACATATAATCCGTTTTCGGACGATGCAATTCCGGCATATATGTCCGATGAAGAACGAATTACGGATGCGGTAAGTTATATGAAGGATAAATATAACACGGATTTATTTGATGTTTCAGATGATATAGCAACAATCGGATATTTACGGGAGGTTTTGATTTCAATATATGGTCTTGACAGAGCTTATGTATATGGAATAAATATGGATATGCCGCAGGAAAGTGATGAATATTTTCTTCCATGGGGCTGGGATGACGGTCAGACGATAGACAGAGATGTTATGGTATATGCGGCTGTCAAGGCTTATGATCCGTCTATAGTGGCAGATTGGTCAAGCTTAAAGGATGATAACGGATACTATCCCGGCGTTCGTGTAGCTGTTGCCTTTGCGGAAGATACAGGTATATTAACAGGTGTAAATCGTCCGGGGGATTTAACTGTCGGTGATGTGGCACTTATTCTTGCCAATACTGACAGGGTTTTTGAAAATAAAAAACAATAGTATTAAAGAAAGTTTATTAAAAAGGTGGTCTGCCAGACCACCTTTTTTGTTTATTATTTGATAAACTTGTATGAAACATAATAATCCAGATTTCAGATATGTGAATAATGAATTTTAAAAGGAGAAGAGAATATGGCAGTTTTTCGTGAACTGATTCCCGAGCATATACCAAACGGTTACAATATTAATAAAAATATGCTTCTTCCTGTTAATAATGAGTTAATGAAGCTCCCGCAAAAGGGTATTATTTCTTACATTGTTTCTATGACAGCAATAGCAGGATTATCCATAGCATTTTCAAAAGGAATAGGCGGCTTTACTGGCAATATGATTGCAGCAGTTGTATGGATTTTATTTCCTCTTTTCGGCAGTATGATATTAAAGCTTGCATCAGCAGGTATTAACAAGAGTCTATTATTGCTCGGTTTATCAAAGGAAGCTTATTTAGCAGCATTAAAAAACCGTTCAGAGGATAAGCGTGCATGGGGAGAAATGGTTCAAATGCCTGTATACTATCGTTTTACCTGCAAGAAATGCAGAAAACAGACCGATTGGTATTCTTTTCCGCTTATCTCATGTACAAATGAGACTCTGCAAGAAAAGCTTAAGGATTTTGAATACAGAACAAATACAAAAAGAAAATATTACGAGAATAAAAGAGGCTGGGCAAAATATTCACTTGAAAATACTTGTCCGTTTTGTCAAAAGAAGCAAAAAAAGAACCCGCCCAAAATCACACTTATTTTTATTGCAATATTGATTGCCGTGCTTCCGCCTCTTATTAATTATCTGGTTATTCTCGGCGAATATCATAAGGATTTGAAAAATAAAAATGTAAGTTCCGAACGGGCACGGGAAATATTTGACTATGATATGAGCCATACTTTTGGAGGAATTTGGGAATGGTTTGTTGCAATGGCAGTTGTTATAGCGATACTAATCGTTATTTATATAATTAAGAAAAAGAAATATATAAATTTAAAGCCTGAATATTATTATGACAATAATGTTTAATATAAAAGAATATAAATTAAATTGGTATATAAAGAGATTATTATACCAAAAAAGTATGGAGGATTAAGGTATGAAAAAAGTATTTTTAGCAACATCAATAATTGCGGTTTTGTTATGCGGATGTAATAAGAATGATTCCGACAGTTCTTCGAAGGATTGGAAGCTATCTAAAACAACGGAAGATAATACTGAAGTAACAGAAAAAGCTACAACGGAAGAAATTACAACAGAGGCAGTTACTGAAAGAAATGAATTATCATTGGAGGGACTTCCTTCCTCAATTAATTGGCAGGGTTACAATCTTACCGTTGACAGTATAGGACATATCAGTTTGTCTGAATGGAATTTTTCGGGAAGTACGGTATCTGTAGAGGAATATTCAACTCTTTCAGGAAGTAACTACGCAATGGTTGTAGTTTCAAGTACAAATACACCTATTCAGACAACTCAAATCACGATGGACAATATGAAAGAATTTGTTTTGGCAGATGTATATGGTAATACATATGATCTGGTTCGTTATAATTATCCTGACATTACATATAGTGATGCAAACGGTTTTGCGGATGCGGAAACACAGCCTATGGTTCGTATGCTTTATAAAACATCATCGGGTACCGAATATGATAAGCTTATGCTTTGCGTGGGTGATGAAAAAGCGATAGGTGCTTCAAATGGAGCAGCAGTTGTTAATGATACAGAAGCTGTTGCAGATGGAGGTAATGATGCATCGGACAATACATCTTCATCAATATTTGATGAGCTTGCGGGAAGCTGGTCGGGAATCGGCAAACCGATAGGAGGAGGGACTGATATATCTCTTACTGTAGATATCAATCCGGATGGAACCGGTGTTTATACATTTGTTCAGGGTGTGTATGAGGAAAGCTATTCATTTACGCTTGTTGACAGTGGCAATACATTTAGTGTTAATATTCCTTCAAACAATAAGCTTGGTATAAATTCGTGTGGTGGAACCTATAAGTATGATGGAAGTATTCTTACGCTTCATATAAAGACAACCTTTGCAAATGGTGGAGCCTATGAATATGATGCGGATTTAACCAGATAATAATTATTATGTTGCATCTGTTATGCTTGTATCTTTGTTATGATTGTAACAGTTGATTTAATTGTTTTTTTGGCTTAAATGTTTATTTTTTGTTGTGAATAGCTCTTGTATTATGATACGGATTATAGTATAATTACCGTATATAAATGGATTTATATGTAAAGGTCAGGGAAGACCCGGTAATTACTAATTATATTTCTACGTTTTAAACGTCTTTTTTGGCTTGCATTATAAGTCTTATTTGTATTCCGAATTTTTATAATAGGCATGATGTTTGTGGCATTTTATTTATGTTGCTTTAGTAACATTTTATTTGTGGTATGAAAATTTGATAGTAGAAAAGAAAAGGATTTCATTTAATACCAGGGAGGGTTTTTATGAATGTTGGTTTTTTATCAAAAACTTCATATTTGAACAGCTATCAGAATACCAGCGGCAATTCCATGTCATCGGATATTAATAATTCTTACAATGAAATGATTAAGAATGAGAAGATGTCCAATACTGAAAAGATGAGAACAATGCTTCGTGACCTTGAGAGAAACAACAAGAAGGATAACGGACAGTTTTCGATTTATTCAAAGGACGGTAGACTTAAGGACATCTGGGAAATGTCAAAAACCTCCGATAAGGATAAGCCGAAGGTAAAAAAGAGACTTAATTACAATTACAAGGAGATATCTACTAAGATTCTTCGCGCAAAAAATTCTATCACTGCCGGTCAGGCTATGCTTTCTGCCAAGCGTAAGGTGCTTGAGATAAAAAGAAAGATACAAAGCGGTGATGGCGATTCTGATGAGCTTCAGACTGCACTTACTCATGCAACCCGTATGGAGATGGCTGCAAGAAAGAAGAAGCATAACATCGAACAAGAGGAGCTTGCCGAGATAACCAGAAAGCGTGATGAAAGGTTTGATGAGATGGAAGAGGCTGCTTCCGATATGAGAAATCAGATGATAGGATCAGCGGAGGATGAGATATCCGAAGCAGAGGATGATATCTTTGAAGAGCGCGAAGCTATGCTTGAAGAAATGCATGAGGAGATTGAAGAAAGAAATGAAGAAATCTCCGAAGAGATGATGGCAGAGCTCAATGAAAAGATTGCAGAGTTTGGAGAAGAAGCTCTGCGAGAGATGGAAGAAGCTATGGCAGCATTGGAAGAGCTTGAGATGCTTGATCCACATATGAGTGAAGAGGAGCTTGAAAAGGTAAAACGCAAGCACAGATTGGCGGAAGAAAAAGCTATTTTAAAAGCTGATATGGACTATCTTAAGGATACGATTAAGCATCAGCAGATGGCGCAGATGAGTTCCATGCCGGGCTTTGGAAACGGAAGTTCATCCTTTGATGCATCATCATTTTCGGCATCGGTGGGAGGAGTGGATATAGCTGTATCTGCATCGGCAGACGTGTCGGCACCGGCTATTGATGTGTCAGCATAAAAAGTGAGTAATGGTGACAGGCACATTGTTACATTAATATGAGTATATCTGACTGTATGAAAAAAATATGCAAAGCATGGCGTTAAGTAACACGTGCCATGCGTGCATATTTTTTTTATACAGTCAAAGAATATACAATATATGTGACAATGTGACTGCCTTCCATGACACACTTTTTTATTTCGTAAATTCCGTATAAAAAAGTCGTATAAAAAAGTTAAAAAATGGCTTTTATAATTATTATATTTATGTTATAATTTATGTCAGCGTGACGCAGTGTGCCTTTTTCTGTGTCGCAAGAAAAAAATGAATACTTAGGAGGTAGATAACAAATGGCAAACAAATGGGTATATATGTTTAGCGAAGGCGACATGACCATGCGTAATCTTCTTGGTGGTAAGGGTGCTAACCTTGCAGAGATGACAAGTATAGGACTTCCTGT
>JAFUEG010000268.1 GCA_017464045.1 Lachnospiraceae bacterium | reverse complement strand
CTCACCAAAGGCAGAACCAGCTTCGTAATCGCACACCGCTTATCCACCATACGAGATGCAGACTGCATTCTCGTCATGAAAGACGGAGACATAGTGGAAAGCGGAACCCACACCGAACTCCTTAACGCAAACGGATTCTACGCAGACCTCTACAATAGCCAGTGGAATATAGCATAAACACCACTTCCTCGCATAATGACAGGCATGAAAACTCCTGACACATGTAATGTAATTTAATTTTATCATATGACATAAAAGAAAATCAGGTGGTATTTAAAACTAACCAGCAATTTGTGAAATCAGAGCACTCGTACTTTTTTGATTTTGCACAAAACCAATAAACTCGCTTCGCTCAAACATATTGGTTTTAAACGTGCAAAATCAATTCAAGTACTCGTTGCTGATTTATCACAAATCGGGTCAAATGTTTTAAATACCACCTGATTTCTTTATATGTCATACTAAATTTAGTGAAACATTACATGTGTCAGGAGTTTAAACAAGGTGAGGATTGCTCTGGGCAAGAAATTGGTTGCCTCCGTATCTGATGCAGTAAACTTTGATAAGATTTAAAAATGCAAATGTTAGTGAACGTATAAGTCCGTCCTTCATCTGTGGATTCGGTAAAAGCTTACCTATATAAGAAGCTGAAATTTTACCTATATCAATTGCCTGCATGCCGTCAGTTATGCGTACATTGTCTGCTCCGAAATAAACTATATCAACAACATTTGAAAGAGGCATTCTTATATTTCTGGATAAATCAACAATATATTTAGTAGTAAGCATGATTCCTCTGCCGCCCATTAAACCTTGTGGGCAATTGAAAATAATGGCGTCTCCTTCATATGCAACCGCCTGAAGCATATTTTGCTTTGGAGAAAGAGAAATTTTATCGCCTACAGGATCACCGTAAATCCAAATTGAACGATACGGATTAATAGGGAGGGCTTCACGTTCTTTTCTGATTAATTCAACAAATTCCTGAATGGTTGCATCTTTTTTTAAGTAGCTTACATAAAGAGGGTTGTTAAAGAAACTTTCATACAAACATATATTTTGGAAAAAATTTCTAATATAGTTTGTATATGACGAAAATTCAGGATAGCTTCCGGGATTATCAAATCCTAATTCTTCAAGTTTTGTTCTTAAAAAAACATAGTTCTCTGTACTGAGCAGATTGTAATCAAAATTTGCAAGTTCACTTGTACTGATTTTGCTATTAAATTCTTTTGATAATTTCCTCTTTTCTGCTATACCGGGATAAAAAAATTCTAAGCCCCAAAATTTCAGAAAACGTTCAAAATCATCGCTTTCTTCAGCGATTAGCTGCCAGAAAATAAAATCATAATATTGCTTCTCGCCGGGATATTCATAAATAGCTTGTACTATTTGGGAAAAATTAGGCGAATAATTCTGTGCACTTAATGAAAAAGTTTCTGCTGCTTTATTTCTCGAGATAAATATATCACGTGGATATATGTTGTTTTCTGTTAATTCATTTAAAACAGAATTATATATATTTATAATACAAGTTCGAATAGCTTCGGTCAAAATTATTCGGGTACGATCATCTTTGTAAAGAGCAGTAAGGTTATTTCTTGCCTCCATATCCAACTGATTTGGATTGGCATTATAGTTTTGCGGACCACGCATCATTTGCCTTTGTTGATAAGCTGACATGATTTGTGATTGAGCTGTCAATGTTACTGCGATATGTGAGTTGTAATCAAAACGCATTGCACCTTGGTATTTGGCTATAAATTTATCCAATGTCATTGTTACACCGCATTTTGCAAGGAGTTGTACTGCATAATTAGATGTTTCATTAATTATCCTAATTGCCTGTCCCTGCATAAAATAGATGAGCTCATTTAAGTTTTTATTGCTTTGGTATATACCTATAAAATTGTTAAATGCCTCATTGGCTTTGGTTACAAAGTAACCAAATTGAGAAGAAATATTTTCAAAATTATCCGGATAATTTTTTTTTACACCTAAAAGTGTGAACTCCATACCCATTATAATCCTCCTAAAGTGCGTATTGTTTAGTAAAAGTATTTACAGTATAAACTAATAATATATTGAGTATAATTTTTTGTCAATTGTTATATATTATTCAATTTGTTTAATGATGTTTGTTATTTAAACTGACGTAATAATGAAATCACATAGTTAAATGAGATGTCATTAGTCAAGCCATTTTACATCTGTTACAAAAATTAACTCACATGCTCCGTCACCGTCATCATCTCTTGTTGTACTCGTGTCCCACAGATAATATTTTCCGCTGTCATTTTCTGCATCAATATTTACAAGGAAACCTGTAAGAATGATATGGTCGCCTTTTTTAATTTTTTTGATTTTACGTTTTACAGACTTGTCTGAAGCTATAAGATGATTATTGGAAAAATGACTCATAACATAATCCAAACCACCCACTATATTTAAGTCCTCTTCATTTAATCGGCAGTAGCATCGACGCTGTCCCTGTCTCCAATGAAAATTCACTTTGTCATTATATTTTGCAACATCACCCCATGCCAAAGCAACATCCTTTGGAGCCAGCTTTTGGGAAAATTCGAAGCCATAATAATTCTTCGTGTGAACCACAAGTGCCTCGATTTCATAGGTATACAGCTTGTAAACGGAAACCTCATATCCTCCAACATTTATCTCAGTATAGCCGGTTGTCTCTTCCTGAATTGGCTCGCCAATTCCGGATATGCCTCTTCGTACACCTATTTTAGGAACGATTGCAAGCAGTGCTAAAAGAACTATGCATACTGAAATGATTATAAGTTGTTTTTGACTTAAGGAAGGTTTTTTCTTTTTCTTATTTACATTTATTATGGATTCGTTTGGAATGTTAAATAGATTGGATGTAACATAATTACCGGTTGGAGTCTCCTCAGTATGAACAACGTTTGTTTTTTCGATAAAATAGCCGCAATTATCACAAAAATCTGTATTGTCAGGAAGAATTTTATCACAGTTTGGACATTTCATAAGAAGACACCTCCATAATGTATATGTATATTAGAAATTATAACATTAATTAACTGACTATTCCACATTAAAAAATGTTTGATCAGAAAAAGTTTAATTACAAAAAAAAATTAATAGCACAAAATCAAATTGCTTAGAAATGCTATGTATGTTACAATAACTTAAATATTTTTTCTGATATTGACATGCTGTTTACATAACAAAAGAGGGGGATATTGACTTGAACAATTCACACGTAAAAAAAATAAATCGTAATCTGGTATACGGTTGGATGTTGATTGTGTTTATACTTTTTGTAAGCTATATCATGGAGGTTGTAAAAGGTCAGAGAAGCTTAAGCTACCTCTTTGTTTTTATGCTTGTTACGGCGGTTCCTGCTATAATCGTTCTGATACTATATCTGAAACAGCCGGATAGATATTCGTTAAGATATACTATTGTCGGCGGATATTTTATAATGTACATCTTCGTTATGATAACCGGAAGTACGACAATGGTATTTTCTTATATTCTCCCAATGCTTTCACTGTTGGTGCTTTTCCATCAACCGATAATTATTCTGGTGACCGGTATCTGTGCCACTATCCTTAATTTGATTTCTATATTTCTAAGATATAATCGCGGAGAGATAACAACCGAAAACAGCAAGGATATAGAGATTCAGCTTGCACTCTTATTCCTTTGCTTTTTAGGCTCTTATCTTGCTACCAGACTCTATGACGAGATACATAAAACCAATGAAAAATATAATAAAGAATTATCCGAAAGAAACAAGGATATAGAGCGTATGACTATGCAGACCATAACCACCATAGCCAATACAATTGATGCAAAGGATGAGTACACAAGAGGTCATTCAAAGCGTGTTGCCGAGTATTCGGCTACGATTGCTGCGGAGCTTGGTATGTCTGATGTTGAGGTTTCAAATATCAGAATAATAGGTCTTTTACATGATATAGGAAAGATAGGTATACCGGATTCGGTTCTAAATAAACCGGGTAAGCTTACCAATGAAGAGTTCCAGATAATGAAAGGCCATACCCTGGCAGGGGCAGAGATTCTTAAGGATATCGATATGATTCCGGGACTCGAAATAGGCGCAAAATACCACCACGAGCGTATAGACG
>JAFUEG010000267.1 GCA_017464045.1 Lachnospiraceae bacterium | reverse complement strand
TATCATATATTTCAAGTTGAGTTGTTTTTCCTAAATTAAAAGAATCATCATTATCATCATTATTACTTTGATTTTTTGTTTCGATATTGAATATGATTAAACTTTCATATTTTGAGATATTATAATATTCTTTAATTATTTCTGTGCAATTTCCTAAATCAATAGCTGAAATACCATTTTTTATTTGTTCTTCTGGATTCATATTATTTGAAAATAAAGAAGATTATATGAAGGAACTTATGCTTTCGTCGGATGCTATGACACCGGATGAGTTGGCTGATGAGATAGTGGGAAACATTAAGTCTTTAAGCGGAAACCGGCTCAAGGATGATGCGACTATGATAGTGTGCAAGATTGTAAAGGATATGGGATGATACGGCAGTTTTAGTTTTTAAGGATGTAAAGGTTATTAAACTGTGAGGCTATACCGGCTTTTGAAGTTGTGAAAAGTTTGTGATAAGGCTATACTTTAGGCCTATGGTATGATATTATTTTACAATGATTTTGGGGAGAACAGTATACATATGAGAAACTTTGAGGATAAGATAAAAAGATATATAGATGAATATGATATGCTTGGGTCAGGTGACAAAGTTATCGTCGGACTATCCGGCGGTGCTGATTCAGTATGTCTGCTTAAGATTTTAAAGAAACTGGGAGCAGAAGTTTATGCAGTTCATATCAATCATATGCTTCGCGGAGAGGAAGCGGATGCTGATGAAGATTTTTGCAGGAGACTTTGTGAAAAGCTTGACGTACCGTTTAAGGTGTATCATAAGGATATTAAGACTTATGCAGCGGATGAAAAGATGACTGTGGAAGAAGCAGGAAGAAAATTCAGATATGCCTGTTTTGAAGAACAAAGAGCAAAATCCGGAGCATCAAAAATTGCGGTTGCCCATAATAAAAATGATCTGGCGGAAACAGTTATATTTAATATGACGAGAGGCAGCGGTATAAACGGACTTTCCGGAATCAAGGCGGTCCGAGGAGATATTATAAGACCACTCTTATGTGTGAAAAGAAGCGAGATAGAGGCATATCTTGAAAAGACAGGTCAGGATTTTAGAACTGACTCAACAAATCTTTCCAAAGACTATGACAGAAATAAAATCAGACATATAGTTTTGCCTACTCTGCTTGAAATGAATGACGGCGCTATAGAGCATATAGCCGATATGGCAGATGAGGCAAATGAAGCCTACAAGCTGATAAATGGGATAAGTAAAACTGAGCTTGAAAGGTGTACTGTTGATGAAGTGTTTTCTGACAAGGAACTTGTGGATAGTAAGGTTGAAGGAAATTATTTTGGTTTGGATAGTATGACTGATGAGGATTCGGAGCGTATGCTTGTACTTGATAAGACGGCTATAATTAAGCTGCCTAAGCTTATCAGGGAAAACATTATCCACGAGGCTATTGCGAAGGTTGCCGGAAAAAAGAAGGACATAACCAGAAGACATATAGCGGATGTGCTTGAGCTTATGGAGAGTAGGACCGGCAGCAGTGTTAATCTTCCATATAATATTACTGCAAAGATAAGTTATGACAAGCTGATAATTACTGATACTAATCAGAAAAAAAATGGATATCTTTTTAATATTGATAATGATTTAATTGAAAAAAGAAGGGTGGTTATATCATTTTCCCAAAATGAAAGCCTTACATTTTCAATTGATTTCCATAAGCAGGATACACAAATATTAAAAAATAACTATACTAAAATGGCGGATTATGGTAAAATAAAGGGTGCTCTTTGTATAAGAACTCCTAAGAAGGGGGATTATATAATAATTGATGATAAGGGCAATTCCAAGAAATTATCAAGGGTATTTATTGATAATAAGATTGACAGAGATAAGAGACTTTCATGGCCGGTTGTCGCTTGCGGAAGTGAGATAATATGGGCTATAGGTCTTAGATATAGTGAAGCTTATAAGATAGATGGTAAAACTGAAAAGATTTTATATATGGAATATAAGCAAAACGCATAATAAGCCTAAAATAATATAAAAACTATAATTAAATAACAACATAAATAGAATAATATAACAAAAGAAAATATAACGTAAGGAGAGTGATACTATGGAGAAAATCGGTGTTTTAATCAGCGAGGAAAAGGTAAATGCTAAGATTGCTGAGATGGCAGAAAAAATAAGCCGCGACTACGAAGGAAAGACGGTACATTTAATCGGAGTCCTTAAAGGAAGCGTATTTTTTATGTGCGAGCTTGCAAAGAGGATTACATTGCCTGTTACACTTGACTTTATGTCAGTCAGCAGCTATGGCAACGGAACAACATCTTCGGGCGTTGTGAAGCTAATCAAGGATTTGGATGAAAGCATAGAGGGAAGAGAAGTTATCCTCGTTGAAGATATAATGGATTCAGGAAGAACCTTATCCTATCTTGTTAAGATTTTAAAAGAGAGACATCCGGCAAGCTTCAAAGTAATTACTCTTTTAGATAAACCGTCAAGACGTGTTGTGGATATAGAGCCTGATATGACCTGTTTTGAGATACCGGACAGATTTGTAGTTGGTTACGGACTTGACTGTGCACAAAAGTATAGGAACCTGCCTTATATAGGTGTTATTGAAGAATAATTTTTACTATATGGATAAAGAAAGGAGCGAGACATGAAAAATAGTATGAGAAGAGGACTTGGCTTTTATCTTATATTGTTCTTTATTGGCTTTTGTATCGTGCTTTGGCTGCAAAGCAGATCACAGGAGACTGATACGGATTATACTATAGATAATTTTAAAAGCGACATAAATGAGGAGCTTATCAGCGAAGTTGAGATATATCAAAATAGTGAGATACCGACAGGTACGGTTACAATAACCTATACCAGCGGTTCAAGCATCGAGTTTTACGTATCTGATGTAAATGTTGTACAGGATATCGTAATGAACAGAAAAGGCGGACAGGTAAATATGAGTCTTTACGATGTGCCGAGACAGAGCACATTTTGGACCTGGATGCCTGTTATCGTAGGAGTAGTTCTTTTAGTTGTGCTTATGATCGTCCTTATGGGAGGCGTAAGCGGCGGTGGTGCCGGAGGCGGCAGCAGCGGCAGAAGAGTTATGAACTTCGGCAAGAGCCGTGCCCGTATGATGACAGATAAGGATCAGAAATATACATTTAAGGATGTTGCCGGACTTGAAGAAGAAAAAGAGGATATGGCGGAAATCGTTGATTTCCTCAAAGAGCCTAAGAAATACAATGATTTAGGTGCAAGAATTCCTAAGGGTGTTCTTCTTGAAGGTCCTCCGGGAACAGGTAAGACTTTGCTTGCAAATGCAGTTGCAGGAGAGGAAGGCGTATCATTTTTCTCAATCTCCGGTACAGACTTTGTGGAGATGTTTGTCGGTGTCGGTGCATCCCGTGTAAGAGATTTGTTTGAGGATGCAAAGAAAATGCACCTTGTATAGTATTTATAGATGAGATAGATGCAGTTGCAAGAAAAAGAGGTTCAGGTCTTGGCGGCGGTCATGATGAGCGTGAGCAGACTCTTAACCAGCTTTTGGTTGAGATGGACGGATTTGGCACCAACGAGGGCATTATAGTTCTTGCAGCAACTAACAGAGTAGATATCCTTGACCCTGCGATTTTGCGTCCGGGACGTTTTGACAGAAAGGTTATGGTTGGAAGACCGGATGTTAAGGGTAGAGAAGAAATATTGAAGGTACATGTAAGAAACAAGAAGCTTGCAGATGATATAGATTTACATGAGCTTGCAAGAACAACTGCCGGTTTTGCCGGTGCCGATCTTGAAAATCTTATGAATGAATCTGCGATAAGTGCTGCAAGAAATAACAGACCATACATCACCAAGGATGATGTAGATAAGAGCTTTATCAAGATAGGAATTGGCGGAGAGAAAAAGAGCCGTCTTGTACCGGAAAAGGAAAGAAAGATTACAGCCTACCACGAATCAGGCCATGCGATATTGTTCCATTTGCTTTCAGAGGTTGGCCCTGTAAGACTTGTATCAATTATTCCTAACGGACGTGGAGCAGGCGGATATACTATGCCGCTTCCTGAAAATGATAACGTATTTAACACCAAGAAAAAGATGCTTCAGGATATACAGGTAAGCTTTGGCGGAAGAATTGCCGAGGAGCTTATATTTGACGATGTAACCACCGGAGCATCACAGGATATCAAGCAGGCTACGGAAACAGCCCGTGCAATGGTTATCAAGTACGGTTTTTCCGAAAAGGTCGGCCTCATCAACTATGAGGTAGACAATGGCGAAGAGGTATTCTTGGGCAGAGACTTGGGACATTCGAGAAATTATAGCGACAAGATGGCTAAAACCATTGATGAAGAAGTAAGAAGAATAATCGATGAGTGTTATGCCGAGGCAAAGAGAATAATCATGGAAAATATGGATGTTTTGCATAAATGTGCTAATCTTCTTCTTGAGAAGGAGAGAATCGAAAAAGACGAGTTTGAGTCGCTAGTTTCAGATAATTAGTCAAAATGCACAAAAAACGGAGCTGTAATTTAGTGAAAGTTTTGTCTAACGTTTAAAAGTTATGTGCATACTGCATAAAAAAACTTTTATAAAAAATTAAAAGTTGGATACACTTTTTAACGGATTTGAGTATAATAATACTTGTAACCCCCAATACATTATATAGTTTTTTGCTACACCCCATAAGTAACAAAATACCTTCTCCGAAGAGGACAGTCGTTCGTTGACTGTCCTCTTCTCCTGTTCAGGATTTATGCGGCTTCGCAGACTTTTCAGAAATCTGATTTTCTTGTTTTTATCTGACCTGATTTTCGGGTTTGAACCACCTTTTGAACCACCTTTACACCAAATGACTATTTTTTAGTGTTGAAAAAACCTCTTATTTTCACGTTTTGAACCACCCCTTGAGCCACCCCTAATTCATAATTTAATACTTCAAATAAAAAAGCCGGAATCATTTCTAATTCCGGCTAATTGTATGCACTGTATCTTATGGCATATATTATTCGTTTGTTCTTTTATATTCAAGCAGATCACCAACTCCACGATCTAAAGTATCGCATATTCTTATCAGAACGTCAGCATCAAATCGTGTTATCTGATTTTTCAAAAGTCGGTTTAGCTGCGTCATCTCAAGTTGAGCCAACTGGCAGAACTTATTCTTACTTAACCCCGATTTTTCAATTAATTCAGACAGGTGTACTATTATTTGTCCTCTTTCGTTCATTGCGTGCCTCCTTAAAGGTATTACAATAATTATAATCATTTTATATATAAATATTCAGATGTAGAATGTAACATATAAGTAGTAATATATAGTTAGTGTATAATTATCATTGGTTCTAATAGTAAAAAAGGAAGAGGAGATATTATCTGCCTCTTCCCAAACAATCAGATATCCCTTATGATATTGGTTTGTCGAAGACTAATATAAAAGGGGATGTCGATACGAAGAAAGGATTATCAAATTAAAATTGTGCCTCTTTTAGAACTTGTTTTGAAAAAAACAAAGGAAAATTCACCTTATACAGTAAACAAAGTGAATTTAACTATGATACATGATGAAACACCGAATGCATTTGCTGTTGGTCGAAAAACAATCTGTATTACGGATGCTTTATTAAATCTATCAGATGATGATATATTAGGAATATTGGCACATGAAGTTGGACACCTGGCTTATGGACATTCAATTGTTCAATTGATTATTGGTGGCGGTAATGTTTTTATATGGGTCGCTATATTTCTGATAAAAATAGCATGCTGGACTATTACTGCAATTTTAGGGCTATTTGCTATTAGAAGTAGACGCCTTATCTCGGGTGTTCTCCTTGCAGGAATAGCCTCTTTGTCATCAAATTTGATTTGGCTATGGACAAAATTTTGTCTCTTGTTCTTGAGATGGTCAATGAGACAAAATGAGTTTGTGGCTGATGAATTTGCGTATAACATAGGTTTTGGAAATCAATTAGCAAAAGTTATTGATGAGTCAAAAAAATACATTAGTATAGAAAATGGGTGCAACATATAGTGTGTTTATTTCCGGTTTATAAATAAAGTGTAAAAATCTCCAAAATGAGACGACTGGTGTTGGAAAGAGGAAGATGAAAGAAACGGCGCATTTTATAATGTAACATTTAAAAAAAACGGAATACTATAAAATGGAAGCCATTTCATATTGCCTTTCATTCAAAAAAATGCTAACATACAAGCTAAAACGGATAGTTGATTTTTAAATCTTTCAGTCAAATGTATTGAAATAAATCCGTTTTTGTGATATTGTATATGTAGAAACAAGTCGGAACGGAGACTTAAAACCCGTATCCAGCGGTCGGGATGAAGACCTAAAACTCATTCCCATTACAGAGTAAACTGCTATAAATCAAGGGATGGCTGAATGTCATCCCTTTTTCTTAACAAAGGGGATACAATGGCTGAAATAAGTTTTAAAGAACGTGTACGTACAGAATTGTTAAGTGCTGTGGATTTGGTTATTAGAAGGAAAGCCGGAGCACAATTATTTGACGAAATAATAGTGGGTGATGAAATATCTTTAAACAAATACAAAGATAAGATTAAGAGTCTTATTTCTCATAGTTTATTAGGTGAAGATGAAGATTCTGACAATCCGTGTACAGATTAAAGGAGTTTTTTGCTACACCAAAAAAGTAACAAAATTAAGGCATTGAGCATGAACCACCTTTTGAACCACTTTTCGGTTCATAAAGAAGAAAAAAGACGGTATAAGACGAAAGTGGGAAAATGTCGTAAAACCTTATAAATCAAGGATTACTGGCAAAGACAAAAGAAGACGAAAATGTTTAAGGTTCGGCCCCATAAGTAACAAAATACCTTCTCCGAAGAGGACAGTCGAACGCCCGATGTCCTCTTCTTCTTTGTAGATAAACAATAAGAGATTGAGATAATAATTGTTGTTTGATTATACTATTGTGGTATATAATATGGTAATAAAATAATTCATTAAATGTTAATGCGCATAGGCATTATAATGCCTGTAAAAATATAAATGGGAGATATAAATTGAAATGGATATATTATTGTTTTCCCGAAATTACGTCACCATCTTTATGATACTGCTATTTAGTATCAAGCTATGGAATCGGAAATCCTTTCGGGATTCGGAAACAAAGTATTTTTGGGTTGTGGTCATCAGTTGCCTGGTATTGGTGTTTGAGGATATGTTTGAAACGGTAGCGGCGCAATCTCCTTCCTTACTGTATTGGCGTATACTCTGTACAATTATTGGCTATACATTCCGTTCCACAGCAGCTCTCGGACTCCTGCTTGTTGTCATTCCTGAAAGACACAGAAAAATGTTCCTCTGGATTCCCAGTTTGATCACTCTTTTGTTCAGCAGTACGGGATTTTTTTCCGATATTGTATTCGGCTATGACGAAAATTGCGCTCACTATCGTGGTCCGTTCGGGTATATTGTCTTTATTATCCCGCTGCTTTATTTATTGTTGCTGCTATGGTTTACTTTCAGGAATATTACAGAGAGGAAAGGATGGGAAAAATATATCGTTTGGCTTGGAGCACTTTTCTGTCTGGGTGCAACAGCCCTTGATGCTACTGTTGGAGGAAATCATCTGAATGAAGCCATCATGATCAGCAGTATATTCTTTTATATTATCCTTTACTCTCATGATAACAGGCGTGATGCTCTCACCGGTCTGCTTAATCGAAAAGCATTTTACGACGATTGTATCGTTTTCGCCAATAGCATAAATGCAGTAACTTCCCTCGATATGAACGGACTTAAAGGGCTTAACGACACTAAGGGGCATGAGGCAGGGGACAAGGCACTTGTCAAGATTGGCGAGTGCATCACAAGTTCCATAGACAAAAATGCACATTCCTACAGAATTGGCGGAGATGAGTTTATCCTGCTGTTTTTTGAATGCGATGAAGACAATATCAAAAAAACATGTGAGTCTATTAAGAAACGAGTAACCGAGAGCGGTTACAACATTTCCGCCGGATATGCACTTGTTGACGCTGACGTAAGCCTGGACGAAGCGATTAGAAAGTCTGATAAGCTGATGTACGAGGACAAGTCGAGATATTATCAGGAAACCGGGCTCGACAGGAGAAGAAGGTAAGCAGCGTTCAATAGAATCAAGAAAAAGAAAGGAAATGTAGAGTATTCGGTTATGAGTACATCGTGCTGAAACAGCGTGTTCTTTTTTAAGTCATTTTTGGAGATGGTATTGTCAGGAGAACTGAGTGATTTTTGAATAAAACCGATTAGGAGTCTATAGGGGAGGTTTATTAAATGGATGATTACAGTACGTATCAGGGAGCGCTTGAGATATTCAGAAAAATAATTATTGAGAAAATGGCAATAATGTATTAAAATATATTCTATATTTTATGTATTAAGGATTTATGGAGGCAGGGCTATGTCGGACTTTGGCAGAAAGGCAATCAAGGTTTTTGATTATGTATTTAAAACTAAGACGGCACTTAACTTTGGTGCGCTTTTTTCTGACGGAACAGAATTCTATCGTTCACCATCAGAGGTTGCCAAGGGTTGTTCGGTAAAACTTAGATTTAGAACCTCAGCAAATAATGTTGATGAAGTATTTGTTGTATGTTTTTGTGAGCACTTCTAGATGTATGTCGAACAAAGTGATGACTATTTTGATTATTATTCATATACAATTCCGAGAGTTGATGAGGAGATAGATTATTTTTATGAGGTAAAGGCGGGAAATGTAACCTGTTATTATAATAAGCTTGGAACACAGAATCGCAATAATGATGATTATAATTTCAGTATAGTTCCTGACTTTTTTGTGCCTGCATGGGCTAAGGGCGCGGTATTTTATCAGATATTTGTGGATAGATTTTGCAATGGCGATGAGTCCAATGATGTGCTTGATAACGAGTACTGCTATATCGGCGAGGGCACGAGACGTGTAACGGATTGGTCTAAATATCCGGACACCATGGATGTAAGGTCTTTCTATGGCGGAGACTTGCAGGGAGTTATGAATAAGCTTGACTACCTTAAGGATTTGGGAGTTGATGTTATATATCTTAACCCTATATTTGTATCACCTTCCAATCACAAATATGACATACAGGATTATGATTATATAGATCCGCATTACGGTGTGATAATAAAGGATGATGGAGATTGTCTTCCGGAGGGTTCTAAGACCAATAAGGATTCAACCAGATATATTAACAGAGTTACAAGCAAGGAAAATCTTGAAGCAAGTAATGCACTCTTTGTAAAGCTCGTGGATGAGATTCATAAAAGGGGCATGAAGATAATTCTTGATGGTGTATTTAACCATTGTGGTTCGTTCAATAAATGGCTCGATAGAGAGTGTATATATGAAAATCAGGAGGGCTATGACAAGGGTGCATATGTAGATGCGGAAAGTCCGTACAGAAGTTTCTTCAAGTTTCAGGATCCTTGGCAGTGGCCTTACAATCCGACCTATAACGGCTGGTGGGGACATGATACCCTGCCTAAGCTTAATTATGAGGAGTCGGAAAAACTCTATGAGTATATCATGAGGATCGGCGAAAAATGGGTTTCACCGCCGTTCAATGCTGACGGCTGGAGACTTGATGTGGCAGCAGACCTTGGTTATACAGAGGAGTTTAATCATAAATTCTGGCATGATTTCAGGGAAAGAGTTAAGAAGGCTAATCCAAATGCAATTATCCTGGCAGAGCATTATGGAGATGCTAAGTCGTGGCTTTTAGGTGACCAGTGGGATACAGTTATGAATTATGATGCATTTATGGAGCCTATAACATGGTTTTTGACCGGTGTGGAAAAGCACAGTGATGAGTTTAGAGGTGATTTGCTCGGTAATCCGGATGCATTTACCGGGGCGCTTAGACATCATATGTCAAGATTTAATCAGAATTCACTTGAGATTGCCATGAATGAGCTTTCGAATCATGACCATTCGAGATTTCTTACGAGGACCAACAGAAAGGTTGGACGTCTTCATACCATGGGACCGGAAGCGGCAAATGATGGTATTAATAAAGGCGTATTTAGAGAGGCAGTTGTCTTTCAGATGACATGGCCGGGAGCACCAACCATATATTATGGAGATGAGGCGGGAGTCTGCGGTTGGACAGACCCTGATAATAGAAGAACTTATCCTTGGGGACATGAGGACTGGGATTTAATTAATTTCCACAAGGATATTATTAAGATTCATAAAGAAAATCCGGCGCTTATGAAGGGTTCAGTTAAGTTTTTATATGGTGGCTATAAAGTGGTTGCATATGGAAGGTTTACAGACAGACAGGCAATTGTCGTTATTTTAAATAATGATTACAACGAGCAGACGCATGATATACATGTAAGACGTGTGGGAGCACATAGTGGAAGCATTTTTACTCAGATTATTCAGACTACGGAAGAAGGTTACAGTATGGACAGGGCAGATTATGTAGTAAAGGGTAATCTTTTGCATATAGCAGTGCCTAAAATTTCAGCAACTGTTTTGAAATGTGATTTATAATGACACACGTCTTTTCGGAGGATAACAATGAAAGAATTGATAGAAGAAAGATGGGAAGAAATTCTTTCCCTTTTGGAGACGCAGTACGATATATCGGGAATTATGATTAATACTTGGATACGTTCTCTTAAGATATATGAAGTTAAGGACAATACGGTCTATTTTTATGTTGATGAAAAGCTTGGTGAAAATGCAGTTAAGTTTTTGCACAGAAAAGAATTTGATTTGTTTTTGCTCTCGTCCATAAGGGAGACTTTAAATGATATTAATATTGAAATAGTAATTGATGAAAAGAAAAACTTTATTAAAGAGGAAGAAAAAGAGATTGAAGTAACAGATTCATATAAGGAGGCTGTCAGCAGAAGTAACTTAAATCCTAAGTATACCTTTGAAACCTTTGTGGTCGGCGATGGTAACAGACACGCACATGCTACCTGCCTTGCTGTTGCTGATATGCCTGCGCAGGATAATTTTAACCCGCTGTTTTTATATGGCAATGCGGGACTGGGTAAAACTCATCTTATGCAGTCTATTGCACACTACATACTGAAAAAGAATAGTGAAGCAAATGTTTTGTATGTACCTTCAGAGCAGTTTACAAATGAAATAATTGATGCAATTAAGAATCAGAAGGTTAATGAATTCAGAGAAAAATATCGTAAAGTAGACGTTCTCTTGATTGATGATATACAGTTTATTATCGGTAAGGACAGTACTCAGAATGAGTTTTTTAATACCTTTAATGTGCTTTACAATGACAAGAAACAGATTATCCTTTCATCGGACAAACCGCCTAAAGAGATTAAAACCCTTGATGCGAGACTTATTTCCAGATTTGAGTGCGGTGTGCCTATAGATATCCATGAGCCTGATTATGAGACACGTATGGCAATTCTCAAAAATAAGGCAGAGTCGGATCATCTTACCGGAATTCCGGAAGAGGTATTTATATATATTGCGGAAAATATTACAAATAATGTAAGAGAGCTTGAGGGCGCCTTAAATAAGATAAGTATATTCTCTAAGCTTATGAATGAAGAGGTGACTTTAGAGCGCGCAAAGGAATCGCTTAAGGATATTATCAATAAAGACAGTAATGTTACACTTACTCCAGATATGATAATTAATGTGGTTTCTGAACACCTTAATATATCTCCAAACGACATACGTTCAAAGAAGAGAAATCAGGATATAGCGACAGCGAGACAGATTGTTATGTATCTTTGCAGACAGTATGTTGTGATATCGCTTCAGTCCATAGGAAATGCTGTTGGTGGAAAGGATCATACAACAGTAATGAATGGAATAAAGCGAATTGAGGATAAAATGAAATCAGATGCGTCTTTTAAAAATACAATGGATACGATAATCAAAAAGCTTAATCCTGTTACATAGGGTTTAGTAATGAGGCGTTTTTATACGAATAAGAAAAATAATAAAAAAGTACAGAATAATCGAACAATTGTTCTGTACTTTTTTATCCCTTTGTGTTATAGTAGTGTAGTATAGATAAAATACACAGTGAGGAATATTATGGATCATTTTGAATTAGTATCTGAATATGCGCCGACAGGAGATCAGCCGGAAGCTATAGCGGGTCTTGTGGATGGCTTTAAGCATGGTAAAAAGCAGCAGACACTTCTTGGCGTTACCGGGTCAGGTAAGACCTTTACCATGGCCAATGTTATTGCAGCTTTAAATAAACCTACACTTATTATATCCCACAATAAAACTCTTGCGGCACAGCTTTACAGTGAGTTTAAGGCATTTTTTCCTAATAATGCAGTTGAGTATTTTGTTTCATATTATGATTACTATCAGCCTGAAGCATACGTTCCGCAGACGGATACCTATATAGCAAAGGATTCTTCCATAAATGATGAGATAGATAAGATGCGTCACAGTGCCACGGCAGCACTCATCGAGCGAAAGGATGTAATAGTCGTTTCGTCGGTTTCCTGTATCTACGGTATAGGTGATCCTGAGGATTATAAATCCATGATGATTTCTTTAAGACCCGGTATGAATAAGGACAGGGATGAGGTTATACGTGAGCTTGTGGATATCCAGTATACCAGAAATGATATGGATTTTTCGAGAGGTAATTTCAGAGTCAAGGGAGATGTGGTGGATGTACTTCCGGTTTCTACCTTTGAGGATGGTCTTCGTATAGAGTTTTTCGGAGATGAGATAGACAGGATAGTTGAGTTTGATCCTCTTACCGGCGAGATAAAAAAGTCTCTTTCCTTTGCATGTATTTTCCCTGCTTCTCACTATGTGGTTGCTAGTGATAAGCTTGAAAAGGCGATAGTGGATATAGAGGAAGAGCTTGAGGAAAGAGTAAAGTACTTTAAGGAAAATGATAAGCTTCTCGAAGCCCAGAGAATAAAAGAACGTACGGAGTTTGACATGGAGATGCTTAAGGAAACCGGCTTTTGCTCGGGAGTTGAGAATTACTCCAGAGTTCTGGCAGGCTTAGAACCGGGTGCAACGCCTAATACTCTGCTCAAATTCTTTAACGGCGATTACCTTATTATAATAGATGAGTCACACATTACTCTTCCGCAGATAAGGGGCATGTATGCAGGTGACAGAGCGAGAAAGCAGACCCTTGTGGATTACGGCTTCAGACTTCCGTCTGCTCTTGATAACAGACCTCTTAATTTTGAAGAGTTTGAGGAAAGAGTGGATGATATAATGTATGTATCCGCTACTCCTTCTTCATACGAAAAAGAGCATGAAGAAAACCGCGTTGAGCAGATTATAAGACCTACGGGACTTCTTGATCCGGTTATAGATGTAAGACCTGTAGAGGGACAGATAGATGATCTTGTGGCTGAGGTTAAAAAGGAAACAGAACTGGGACATAAGATTTTGGTTACTACTCTTACCAAGCGCATGGCTGAAGATTTGACAGACTATATGAAGCAGCTTGACATCAAGGTTAAATATCTTCATTCTGACATAGATACTCTTGAACGAATTGAGATAGTCAGGGATTTGAGACTTGGAGTATTTGATGTGCTTGTAGGAATCAACCTTTTAAGAGAAGGTCTTGATATACCGGAGATAACGCTTGTAGCCATACTTGATGCGGATAAGGAGGGTTTCCTTCGTTCCGAAACCTCACTTGTTCAAACCATAGGCCGTGCCGCAAGAAATGTTGACGGACATGTTATAATGTATGCCGACGTAATAACTGACTCCATGCGTCATGCGATAGAGGAAACCAACAGAAGAAGAAAGCTTCAGGATGAATATAATAAGGAACATGGCATAACCCCTGAAACTATCAAGAAAAATATAAGAGATATAATTTCTGTTGAACTGGATGAGGAAGAGGTAAAGAACAGTCGTAAGTATTCAAAGGATCCTGAATCCATGACGAAGAAGGAACTTAAGGCCGAGATAGAAAGACTTGCAAAGCGCATGAATAAAGCAGCGGCAGAGCTTGACTTTGAAAATGCAGCTATCATAAGGGATGAATTAAAGGAGCTTAAGATAAAGCTTCGGGATTATGACGATTAATTTTCAAATCAACAGATAAATTAATTAAATTGTAATTTTTTATTTGTGTATTATTAATCATGAATTATAAAAAACGTAAATTTGCGAATAATAAAAGTATGGGATAGCGGATACTGTAAAAGTATGTGAAAGATATTAATATTAAAAATATATTTAAGGAGGACAAAAAGATGTATAGAGACGAGATGATTTCAGAGATTTCCATGAGATGCAACATACCTGTTGAGGATGTGGCAGATGTGCTTGAGGAAGAGGAAAACATAATCGAAGAGGAGAGATACTGCAAGAAGAGAAAGAAAAAGATTGCCTTTGCCTGCTTTATGACTACAGCGATTGCTGCAGGCTGCGCAGCAGTTTATATCCTCAATCAGAAAAATAAGCTTGATATCGAGAAGGCTAAGAATGAAATTGAAAAGATGATGAAGAAGTATGTTGACAAGGTGGAGAATAAGGTAGAAAAAATAAAGAACGAGTATCTGCCGGAGAGATAAAATGAGTGAGCATAAGTACATTACGATAAAAGGTGCGAGAGAGCACAATCTAAAAAGCATAGATATAAAGATTCCGAGAGATAAATTTGTTGTTCTTACCGGACTTTCGGGTTCAGGAAAGTCATCGCTTGCATTTGACACAATTTATGCAGAAGGACAAAGAAAGTATATGGAATCCCTGTCTTCATATGCGAGACAGTTCCTTGGTCTTTCGGATAAGCCGGATGTTGATTCCATAGAAGGTCTTTCACCATCCATATCCATTGACCAGAAGTCCACTAACAGAAATCCGCGGTCTACTGTAGGTACAGTTACTGAGATATATGATTATCTGAGACTGCTTTATGCACGTATAGGTATACCTCACTGTCCAAAGTGCGGAAAGGAGATATCGAGGCAGACTGTGGATCAGATGGTTGATGATATCATGGAATTGCCGGAGGGAACAAAGTTCCAGCTTCTTGCTCCTGTTATAAGGGGAAGAAAGGGTGAACACACAAAGCTTCTTGCACATGCGAGAAAGACTGGTTTTGTAAGAGCGATAATTGACGGAAATTTATATGATTTAAGCGAAGAGATAGAGCTTGAAAAAAATAAAAAGCATAATATCGATATAGTTGTTGACAGACTCGCTGTCAAGGAAGGCATAGAGTTAAGACTCGGAGAATCAATAGAGACGGTTCTTAAGATGTCCGAGGGACTGCTTAAGGTAGATGTAATCGGAGGAGAGATGTTAAGCTTCTCTGATAGCTTTTCGTGCCCTGATTGCGGTATAAGCATAGATGAGATAGAACCGAGAAGCTTTTCATTTAACAATCCTTTCGGCGCATGTCCTTGTTGTACCGGTCTTGGTTTTAAACGAGAGTTTGATATAGACCTTATGATACCGGATACAAGCCTGTCCATCAATGATGGTGCTATCGCCGTGCTTGGATGGCAGTCGGCAGGAAAGGAAAGCAGCTATACACATGCTACCCTCGAAGCACTTGCCGAAAAATATAAGTTTTCTCTTGATAAACCTTTTGAAAAGCTTTCTGACAAAGCAAAGCATGTACTTATATATGGCACCGATGGCGAAACCATCAAGGTTCGTTATCACAGCAAGAGAGTCTCAAATGCCGAGTATAATGTGGAGTTTGAGGGTCTCATAGAAAATGTAAAAAGAAGATATCGCGAGTCTTCAGAAAGCATCAAGGCTGAATATGAGAGCTATATGACTATTACTCCATGTGATGTCTGTGGTGGAAAGAGACTTAAGCCGGAGTCACTTGCGGTTACCGTCAGTGATAAAAATATAGCTGAGATAACTGAGATGTCTATTGTAAGACTAAATGAGTTCCTCAATAATATGAACCTTACGGAAAGACAGATTTCCATAGGCCATCAGGTTATTAAGGAGATAAAGGCGAGGGTCGAATTTTTAGTAAATGTCGGACTCGAATACCTTTCACTTGCCAGAGCAACAGGTACACTTTCCGGTGGAGAGGCACAGCGTATAAGACTTGCCACCCAGATAGGTTCAGGACTCATGGGTGTGGCATATATTCTTGATGAGCCGAGTATAGGACTTCATCAAAGGGACAATGATAAGCTGATCAAGACCTTAAAGAATTTGCGCGATCTGGGAAATACCGTGGTGGTTGTGGAACACGACGAAGATACCATGCGTGCTGCGGATTATATTGTGGATATCGGCCCTGCAGCAGGAAGCCATGGC
>JAFUEG010000266.1 GCA_017464045.1 Lachnospiraceae bacterium | reverse complement strand
TAATAATCTTAAGGCAAAGATTTTGGGAAAGCTGGAGTATTTTAATCCGACGGGAAGCGTAAAGGACAGGGCTGCACTTAGTATGCTTGAGGGAGCGGAAAAGGACGGTAGACTTAAACCGGGGCAGACAGTTGTGGATACCACAAGCGGCAATACGGGAATAGCTTTGGCGGCATTTTGTGCAGCTAAGAATCATCCGCTTATCATATATATGGAGCCGGGATGTACTCCGGAAAGAATTCAGATTATGAAGGCGTACGGAACGGATGTAAGAGGGCTTAATGATATTCCGGGAGCAGATGCTATACTCAAGGAGTTTGGCTTTAATCCTGTCAAGCTTATGGAAGCAGTAGGTAAAGAAGCAAAGGAAAAGGATTACTTCTATGTGGGTCAGCTCTTTCATGAGGATAATCCTAAAGCTCATTATGAGACAACCGGACCTGAGCTTGTTGAGGATACAGACGGAAAGATAGATATAGCTGTTATGCTTGTTGGTACAGCGGGCACGATTGCCGGTGTGGGTACATATCTTAAGGACAATATAGAAGGAGTTAAAGTTGTCGGAGTACAGCCGACACCGGATTCACTTTCTTTTGTACCTGATGCTAAGGCAACCATAGACGGTGTTGTTGTGTTCCAGACAGAAGAAAAACCGTGTAGTCATCCGTTTATAGTTAAGAGAAATTTCCAATTTGATGAGATTATAAATGTAAGCGGAGAAGCAGCGTATGAGTCTGCAAGAGAGCTTGCAACGTCTGATGGAATATTTTTGGGTGCATCCGCTGCTGCAGCACTTTCCGCAGCAAAAGAACTTGCCTTAAGACCTGAAAATGAAGGCAAGAATATAGTAGCTGTTTTTGCGGATAACGGAATGAAATACTTAAGTACTAATATGTACCGTTTTGATTAATAAATTAGGTTGTTTTATGATTTTATAGGTAGTAAAGCCTTCCCTTTTATGGTATTATAAATCTATATAAACTGTGAGCAGGGGGGAGGTTTTCTATGGAAAAGAGAATGAATGAGCAGGAGCTTTTGGACAGCTTTGACGAGGCTCTTTTAAATAATCATATATTTGTTGTGTATCAACCGAAGATTAATCATGCCACAGGCAGGATGGTCGGTGCGGAGGCACTTATGAGATGGAGACATCCGGAGTACGGTATGCAGTTTCCGTCGGAATTTATTCCGGTGCTAGAGAAGAGTAATCTTATATGCAAGGCTGACCTTTATGTATTCGAACAGGTTTGTCGCTTTCAGAGAAAATGTATCGACGAGGGAAGACATATAGTGCCGATTTCCTTCAATATGTCGAGATATGACATTTACAATAATAATTACGTGGATGAAATTGAGAAGATTCGTGCAAAGTATGATGTTCCGGTCAAGTATCTTCGCGTGGAGATAACAGAGTCATCTGCTGTTGGCGGTATGGAGCTTATCTCAAGTGTGGTTGATAAGCTTCACGAGCTTGGTTACATAGTTGAGATGGATGATTTTGGACGCGGTTATTCATCCTTAAATGTGCTTAAGGATCTTAATGTTGATATTATCAAGCTTGATATGAGATTTTTGAGTGGAGATATCGGCGGACGAGGCGGTACGATTATAAGCTCTATCGTTCAGATGACGAAGTGGCTCAACACCCCTGTTATCGCAGAGGGTGTCGAGACTATCGAGCAGGCAGACTATATGAAGAGTATCGGCTGCAAATATATCCAGGGATACCTTTATTCCAAGCCGGTTGAGGAGAAAGAATTTATAGAGAAGCTTGATTCAATTGAGCATGAGCCGGTAGGACCTGCCATGGATCTTATCAGTACTATGGATGCCGGAAAGTTTTGGAATCCTGAATCTCTTGAGACGCTTATCTTCAATAATTACGTAGGTGGTGCCGCTATATTTACATATAATAAAAACGGCAAGATAGAGATTTTGAGGATTAATCAAAAATATATCAAAGAGGTTGGTATGAATCAGACTGAACTTGATATCCTTAATTCCGAACCGCTTAATTCCTTTGATGATGAGAATAAAAAGATTTATTATGATACTCTTGAGCGTGCTATCAAGTCGGAGGATGAAGAAACCTGTGAGACATGGAGGCATCTTTACAGTGATTGCTGCGGTGAGGATACGATATGTGTTAAGAGCTTTGTCCGTATGATTGGAAGGACAGAGGATCAGTACATTTTCTATACAATGGTTCAAAATATTACCAAGGAAAAGAAAATGTATGAAGATTTGTACGAAAGCGAGAGAAGATTCCGCTTTGCCAGCGAACAGGTGAATGTCTATGCGTGGGAGTATGACATAGATACCAAGGAGATGCGGCCATGCTTTAGATGTATGAGAGATTTGGGACTTCCACCGCTTTTAAAGAATTATCCGGAGCCGGCTATTGAAGTTGGAATCTTTCCACCTGATTATGCGGATATGTACAGAGATTGGCATAAGCAGCTTGAGGAGGGTGTCGGAACCTTAGAGGGTATCATACCGCTTACAGTCGGCCGTGTACCTTTCCATGTCAGATACACTACAGAATTTGATGAGAACGGAAAGCCTCTTAAGGCTTACGGTTCGGCAGCACTCGTTGTCGATGGCGAGGCTTGATAAAATAACTAACGAAAGAAGAATATATGTAAAGGTATATTCTTCTTTTTGCAATTAGAAAAGGCAGCAAACAGATGTCAGGATTTTTACCGACAACAAAAGAAGAAATGAAGTCGCTTGGCATAGACCGGCTTGACTTCGTATATGTTACGGGTGATGCCTATGTGGATCACCCTTCTTTTGGTACGGCAATTATCAGCAGAATTCTGGAAGATCATGGCTATACGGTAGGTATTATCGCGCAGCCGGATTGGAAGGACGACAGCAGCATAGCCATACTTGGTGAGCCGAGACTTGCATTTCTTGTATCTGCCGGCAATATGGATTCTATGGTTAATCATTACAGCGTGTCTAAGAAAAGGCGTGATAAGGACAGCTATACACCTGGCGGTGTAATGGGTAGAAGACCTGATTATGCGACGATTGTTTATTCTAATCTCATCAGACATACATATAAAAAGACGCCGATTCTTATCGGAGGTATAGAGGCGAGCTTAAGAAGGCTTGCACATTATGATTATTGGTCGGACAAGCTTAAGCGCTCCGTACTTATGGATTCGGGTGCGGATATTTTGATGTACGGAATGGGT
>JAFUEG010000265.1 GCA_017464045.1 Lachnospiraceae bacterium | reverse complement strand
TTCTTGCCAGACATAGAAATAACCCCTTTCATTAGACATATATTTTTGTCTAACAAAAGGGGTTCACTTCAAAGCTAGGTGCTATTTTTTAAGTAACTCAATTGCCAGCGGCTGGACGCACCCCAGCGTTCGGCTCTCTTGTTAAGTACATTATATGCAACAAATATGCTTTTGTCAAATTGTTATAATGAAAATCATGATATTTTCTATCGTCCAGGCATATTTTTTATCAAATCTGATAATCTCTTTAAAATATCACTTACTGCATCATTATAAAAATACTTCTGTAAGTTGTTATTCAATTCCTGCCTTGTATTTGCATTCATATAAGCATCAAGAATATCTTCTTTGTTTCCTTCATAATCATCCTTAAGATATTTACCAAAATATGAACGAAAAATCTGTTCTTTTTTCTTATCAGTTCCTTGTCGCTCATTATTCATTTTTATATCTATATTATTTTGAGAAACTGATTGAGCAGCCTTACAAACTTCAGAAATCTTTCTTATATTTATTTTTATTTTCTGTTTTTCCATAATATAATTATCAAAATCACCATCTAATGATACAATAAAAAAATCAGCATCTTTACTTTCTATTATCCTATCTGAAAGATCATACATAAGTATAACATCCAGTGCATTCTTTACACCCTTCAAATCCTTTCTCATTCTTACATATTCGAATTTTGCCGGAGATTCTATTATTCTCCTATGAGTACCAAACGAAATCTTATTTGCATCTTCACTATAATATATTCGCACAACATCATCAGAATCCAATTTTGCAATTCCATTAAGACCGCTATCCTTAACATTTTCAAAATCCACATAAAAAATCTTCATATCTCATCCTCTTATGCATCCATCTAAATAATAAATAAATCTTAAACCCTTTATATAAACATTGTACCATCTCATATGATAAATTACTATAGTTTAATTTTAATACCAACCATCATGCGCAGCATGGCGGTCAGATGGTGGTATGGCTGTCTGAATTTCATAAGTCTAAATTAGTGCGAAGGTATATATAGGTCTTTAAATGAACCGTTTAAAAACGCGAGCACTTTAAGGTAATGAAAAAAGGGAAGGTTGAACATTTGCATTTATGCAATAATGTTCAACTTCCCTTTTGAATTAGCTTATTAGTACTCCTGCGTTTTTAACCGAGTGAGAACGTGTCCTTTAAAGACCTTATATATACCGTGCACTATTCAAGCACCTACCAAATTCAGACAGCCATACCAATTCCATCTGACCGCCCCATACTCACCATTATTTGGCTATAATTGAAACCCAATCGTTCATATGAACAATGTCCACTATGGTAAATCCGTTTTCGATAAGCGCAGTCTTAACCTGCTCTTCCTTCATATCAATGATTCCCGAAGTGATAAATAATCCACCCTCTTTAATAAGCGGTCTAACCACACCGGATAAAGGAATGATTACATCGGCTAAAATGTTGGCAACCACGATATCATACTTATTGCCACCGTTAATCTCTATAGCCTTTTCGATAGCTTCACTACCTGTTGTGCTATCAAGCAGATTTCCACAGGTAAACTTAAGCTTATCCTCGCCTATTTTATTAACCTCTTGGTTTTCTATGCTTGCCTTTACAGCAATCTCGTCTATGTCCATGCCATGTACAAAGCCTGCACCAAGAAATACGCTTATTATGGATAGGATTCCACTTCCAGAACCCACATCAAATACAGAATCACCGTACTTAAGATACTTTTTAAGCTGACCGATACATAACTTGGTTGTCTCATGTGATCCGGTACCAAAAGCTATGCCCGGATCGATTTCAACAACGATATCATCCTCATTTACGGCTTCAAGTTCCTCCCAAGTAGGCTTGATAACTATATTGTCATAAATCCTAAACGGCTTAAAAAACTGCTTCCAGTTATTTATCCAATCCTTGTCTTCGGTATTTGATAAAGTAATGTTCATGGTACCTACAGGCATAAACGCACTAAGGCGGGTAAGTTCTACAACTATATCCGCCTTTAATGTGTCGATATCAAAACTTGTGTCGATAAAACACGAAACCTTTGCAGTTCCGTCATCCTCTCCCTCAACAAGAGGAATGTCAACAAACATAGCCTTTTTATCTTCTTCCGTAAGTGGAACATTATCTTCAATCATAATACCTTCAACGCCCTTTTCATCAAGGAAAACGCTTAAGATATCAACTGCATCAACAGTTGTTTCGATTGTTAATTTTGTCCACATCATAATATTTTAAAATCCTTTTTTAAAGCCTTTCTTCTTCTTGTGATCACCAAAGCTGAAACCGCCTGCTGAATCCGTCGAAGATCTTGCATTTACAGTAGTTGTATTTGCATACTGGTTAAGTAATGATTTCTGTTCCTCAGTAAGCTTATCAGGTACCTGAACGATAAGTGTTACGTAATGGTCACCTCTTACATTCTTATTTCTAAGAGTAGGAACACCCTTACCTTTAAGCTTAATCTTAGTATCGGTCTGAGTACCAGGCTTAATCTCTATATCATAAGGACCATCAATTGTATTGACTGTAATCTTACCACCAAGAGCTGCCTGGGTAAAGCTTATAGGCTCTGATGAATAAAGGTCGTATTCCTGACGCTGGAAGGTCGGATGTCTGTCTACAAGTACGGTAACGAGAAGGTCACCACGACCGCCGCCGTTGATACCCGGCTCGCCTTTTTCACGGATACGTATACTCTGTCCGTTATCTATACCGGCAGGTACTGCAACCTGTATTTTTTTCTTGCTCTTAACATATCCTGTTCCGGCACAGTTACTACACTTATATTTGATAATCTTACCGGTACCGCCACAATCCGGACAGGTCTGTACGGTTCTTGCCATACCGAAAAGGGACTGTTGGGTAAAGGTAACCTGACCTTTACCTCCACACTTTGAACACGTTTCAGGCTGATGTCCCGGCTGTGAGCCTGTACCCTTACATACATCACATTCATCCTTAAGAGGAAGCTCAAGCTCCTCCTGAGTTCCGAATACAGCTTCTTCAAATGATACTCTTACGGTAGTCTTGATATTGGCACCCTTTACAGGACCATTTGACTGACTACGCCTTGAGCCTCCACCAAAGAAGTCACCAAATATATCACCGAATATATCGCCCATATCAGCAAAGTCAAATCCGCCAAATCCACCCGGACCGCCTCCCTGCTCAAAGGCAGCATGACCAAACTGGTCATACTTTGCCTTCTTTTCAGGATCTGATAATACTGCGTAAGCTTCGGCTGCTTCTTTAAATTTTTCTTCTGCTTCTGCATCGCCCGGATTGGTATCAGGATGGTATTTCTTAGCTACTTTTCTATATGCCTTTTTTAAATCTGCCTCTGATACATTTTTGTCGACGCCAAGCACCTCATAATAATCTCTTTTTTCAGCCATCGCACTCACCCTTATTAGATTTCTTTGTAATCAGCGTCTACTACATCTGAATCATCTGAGAAGTCAGGAGTTCCTGTTCCGGTTCCTGCATTTGCTCCAGGACCATTCTGCTCATATAACTTGGAGAATAAGCTCTGTGCACTGTTCATAAGAGTTTCCTTGCCTGCCTTAATCTTTTCTACATCGTAATCTGTCATTGCATCAGGGTCAGTTCCCTCGATAATCTCCTTAAGAGCCTTTAAGTCTTCCTCAACCTTAGCCTTATCAGCACCCGGAAGCTTATCGCCTACATCATTTAAAGCTCTTTCAGTCTGGAATACAAGTGCATCAGCATCATTTCTTGCTTCAATTGCTTCCTTACGCTTCTTATCAGCAGCCTCGTACTCAGCAGCTTCCTTAACTGCTCTCTCGATATCCTCATCTGAAAGTGAAGTTCCTGAAGTGATTGTGATATGCTGCTCTCTGCCTGTTCCGAGATCCTTAGCAGATACATTAACGATACCATTAGCATCTATATCAAATGTAACTTCAATCTGTGGAACACCTCTTCTTGCAGGAGCTATACCATCAAGTCTGAAACGTCCTAAGCTCTTGTTGTCTCTTGCAAACTCTCTTTCACCCTGAACTATATTGATATCAACTGCATCCTGATTATCCTGAGCAGTTGAGAATATCTGGCTCTTGTTTGTAGGAATAGTTGTATTTCTCTCGATAAGGTGAGTAGCTATACCACCCATAGTCTCGATTGAAAGTGTAAGTGGTGTAACATCAAGAAGAAGGATTTCACCTGCACCTGCATCACCTGCAAGCTTACCACCCTGAATAGATGCACCGATTGCAACACACTCATCAGGATTGATACCCTTAAACGGCTCCTTACCTGTCAATTTCTTAACCATTTCCTGAACTGCAATTATACGTGTTGAACCACCTACAAGAAGAACCTTGTCAAGGTCTGCAGCAGTTAAGCCTGCATCCTTAAGAGCTGTCTGTACAGGAACTCTTGTCTTGTCAACAAGATGTGCAGTAAGCTCATCAAACTTAGCTCTTGTAAGATCCATATCAAAGTGCTTAGGTCCGTCCTGAGTTGCAGTGATGAAAGGAAGGTTGATGTTTGTAGTTGTTGATGATGAAAGCTCCTTCTTAGCCTTCTCTGCAGCTTCCTTAAGTCTCTGCATAGCCATCTTATCAGTTGATAAGTCAACGCCCTCTGCCTTCTTGAATTCCTCTAACATATATTCTGTGATTGCATTATCAAAGTCATCACCACCAAGCTTATTATCACCGGCAGTAGCAAGAACCTCGATGACACCCTCACCAATCTCGATGATAGATACATCAAATGTA
>JAFUEG010000264.1 GCA_017464045.1 Lachnospiraceae bacterium | reverse complement strand
TAAATAATTGACTAAGTTTTTGGGTAAATAGAATAAGTTAGTTTTATCTACATATATAGCTACAGAAGGCAGTTTAATAGTTTTTGTTTTATTATGCTCAGATAACTCTACCTTACTGGTTTGTGCATAAATAGTTAGTGATTTGCCATTTTTTGGATTTTTTACGGTCAAAGTGGGAAAATATTTATTTTCCTTATTTTCGTTTATAATCGTTTCATATTCCGTAAATACTTCGTCGTGACGGGCAAATATATTGTCAGAAAAAGCATCCATTTTTCCATTCATACCTATCAGTGACTGAATATAATGACTCAGTTCTACATTAGTATGATAGCCTGCGGGTACCTGATTATTTGGATTCATAACAGCTAAAAATACATCTTCGCCTGTATGGGTATCACTACTAAAGCCAAAAGGTGTATGGTCGGCAATGACATGAGAAATAAAAGCACTGAAACTTGAATTATGCCATGTTGCCTCAGGCTTCAAATTACGGACTTCTTTTGGAAGAGGACTCTGTTTATAATCAACACAATGATATAAATTATCCAGTTCCTTATCTGTTAATTCAAAACCCATATATTTTTTAAACAGGTTTTGAACCTCTGTATAAGGATTACTGTTCAGTAACTTTATCATACCTTCAGTAGTACGGGTAAACTTAGCTATTCCTCCAAATATATCTTCATAATTCAGAGCCGTATAACTTTTAAGATGATATTTGCCTATTGTCATACCTCCACAATTATGATCTGGAATAACTATCACTGTAGTATTGCCGTCCTTTTTAGCAAATTCAACGGCTACCTCGCAAGCTTTTTCAAATGCGCTGTATTCAGAAAGCATACCAGAAGGATCATTATCATGAGAAGAAAAATCTATCATACTTCCTTCTACCATGAGAAAAAATCCTTTTTTATTTTTGTTGAGTTTATTGATAGCTATCTCTGTCATTTCTGCCAGTGAAGGATCCTTGTTTACATCTCTGTCAAAATCATAAGGCATCTGTTCTCTGTGAAAAAGAGCCCATAATTTGTTGTTTGTACTTCGGCGCATTGCCTCGATATCATTGCGAACAACATCATAGCCATTATCTTTGAGATATTGTTCATTCTCATTACTCAAATCTTTGTTACCACTTGAAAGAACTACATCAAAGTTATTATGCACTATTTGAGTTGCTATGATATCAGTTTTGCTTCTTTTATAATAGTGGGCGCTGCAGTCAGCTGGAGTAGCATGAGTAAAACTAACAGTAGCAACAAGTCCTGTACTCTTGCCCTTGAGTTGGTGGGCTGCCTCAAATACATTGGCTACCGGACCATAAGCTTTCTTGCCATCTATGAATTCTAAATTTTTATCACCAAAATCAGGAGAATAAGTACCTATAAAGCCTGTAGGCTGTACATGACCGCTGACATAGCATGATGTTGACGAACCCGAATCAGCAATTGGTCCTACTGCTGTATTGCTGCTTATAAAACCACACAAATAAGGATCAATACTGAGATTTGTTTTATTATGATCTTTATACCAATTTGTCCAGCGTGTAACAGACAGAATACTATATGGTGTTCCATCTGGTATCATCAAAATAACATTACGGACCGGCTTTACATTATTGAAATCATCTTTAGCACTCTTTACATTTCCTGTATACAGAAATACACATATAGATATAAAAAAAATCTTTTTCATTGTCTCTTATTTTATGTTATACAAAATTACATAAAAAATTGCTATTTAGAAATTATGAACAGTCTACACTAACATCATAGATAAATTTTTCTATATTTTAATAGATAAAAAATTGTATGTATATGATGGATTGTGAATATTGTGTAAAAGTCATTTTTATACCTTTTAAGTAGTAAATTACATATATTATTTTATTAACAATTTATCAACAAAACAAAATTTTATAAATCAAAAGATTATATATATATTTCAACATATATGTTTCTTCTTTTTTGGATTAATCAGGTAAGATGTTGAAAAATTGTTTTAATAGGATGTAAAAAAGGGTTTATAAATGGTGGATGACTAATAACGGCGAAAAGACTTTTTTCTGTTCTTTTTTGCACAGGGTTATGAGTAGTTTTACTTTTACTTATCAACAGGTTTTACACAAGCTTTATTATCTTTGTCCTGAAATTATTTTTTTTATGAAAAAACTGACTATAGAGGAAATGAATCGCATCAGTGTAACTGATTTTCATAAGGCAAAAAAACTGCCGCTTACAATTATTCTTGACGATATAAGAAGTTTTTATAATATAGGAAGTATTTTTCGTACATCTGATGCATTCAGGGTCGAGAAAATTATTATCTGTGGCATAACAGCCTGTCCGCCATCGGTAGAAATACACAAGACAGCTCTTGGTGCAGAAGATTCAGTAGACTGGCAATATTATGAAAATATATTTACAGCGATAGATGAGCTTCGCAGAAATAATTATATGATAGTTGCTGTAGAACAAGTGGAGGGAAGTACGAAACTCAACAATTGGAACCTGAAAAAAAATACTAAATATGCACTTATTTTAGGCAACGAGGTAAAAGGTGTGAAACAAGATGTAGTGAATATATGTGATGAATGTCTTGAGATACCTCAGTATGGTACAAAACATTCATTAAATGTGTCATGTACTGCATCGATAGTAATATGGGAGTATTTCAGAAAGGTTATAGAAAATGGCATTTCTCTTTGATAAAGGGAAATGCCATTTTCTGATAAAAATAATATTATAATCCTAATTTTTCAGATATATTCAGCATTTTATCAATAGGCCTGACAGCAGCATCAATGGTCTGTTGGTCAATGATTATTTCTGGCCATTCATATTTCAGGCAATTATAGAGTTTTTCCATAGTGTTAAGTCTCATGTATGCACACTCGTTGCAGTGACAGCCTACACCCTCTGTTGTTTCTGGCGGTACGGGAATAAACTTCTTGCCTGGAGAATTTTTCTCCATTTCAAATATAATACCGCTTTCAGTTGCAATAATAAATACCTTTTCATTGCTTTTCATGGTATATTTCAACAACGCAGCAGTAGAACCTATGACATCGGCTAATTTTAATATTTGGCCCTTACATTCAGGATGAGCTAATACTTTTGCATTTGGATATTGTTGTTTGAGTTCAATAATCTTTTCAACAGAAAAACGTTCATGAACAACACATGCACCATCCCATAACAGCATGTTTCGACCTGTCTTGGCATTAATGTATGCTCCTAAATTTTTGTCAGGGCCGAAGATTATTTTTTCATCTTTAGGAAGACTTTCAATTATTTCACATGCATTGGCGGAGGTAACGGCAATGTCAGTCAGTGCCTTGACAGCAGCAGTAGTATTGACATAGGAAACAACTGTATGATTGGGGTGAGCCTTCTTAAATGCGGCAAATTTATCTGCAGGGCAACTTTTGGCCAACGAGCATGATGCATTCATATCCGGGATGAGTACCTTCTTGTCCGGGCAGAGAATTTTGTTGGTTTCACCCATAAAGTGAACACCTACCATGACGATGATGTCGGCTTTGGTTTTCTGGGCTTGACGGGCAAGTGCCAGGCTGTCGCCTACAAAGTGGGCTATTTTCTGAAGAGATTTTTCAGTATAGTAGTGAGATAGAATGATGGCATTTTTCTCATCACACATTCTGAGTATTTCTTTTTCTATATTGATATTTGAAGGAACGGGCTCATCAACATATCCTTTTTTCTTCCAGTGTTCTTTTATATTCGTCATGGTTGGAAAAATATTTTTACAAAAGTACTATTTTAATGCAAGAAAATCCTATGTTTTATGCCTAAAAAAAGGATGAGCAGGCAATATAGCAAAGAGGTGGTTGAAAGAATAAATTTAACAGCCCGGTTATTCCTTTTTCACTGGCAGGCCTGCCAGTTTCAACGCGCAGGCCTGCTGGTAAAATCTCGTAGGCCTGCAAAATTTACCCCCTCTACAAGCTCCTGCAGAGGGGGTAAAAAGAAGTTGTAAATTATGTTATAAAAACATTTTTTCTAATAGGAAGCCGAAGCAGGAATACCCAATTGTTCTATCTGTCTGACTATATTATCAAGTTCTTCCTTGGTAGCCTTGAAAAGATTTTTATATGGGGTTTCCCGGTCAATGGTGTAGATCATAACCTGTTGTGGTTTGATGCAGGCTACTGCTTCAAGCCAGGGTTCAATATATTCAGGTTTGACATTATTGACATCAATATTGTTGATGGAACCTTTCATGAACATGGTTTGTATGATACAGTGGCCATTGAATTTTTTCATATACTCAATCTGCTTTTCAACATTGTAGCCTGGCAATGGACGGTTGGTAGTTCGGATATAGTTTATGTTGACAGTATCGAGTTTGAGGATATTATTATCTACTATCATCAGGGCGTCAAATACATTTTGACGATTTATCAGCGTGGCATTCGACAAGACGCTTACCTTAGATTCAGGACAAAATTTGTTTCTCAGCGCAATTGTATCTTCAATGATTTCTTTGAAATGGGGATGTGCAGTAGGTTCTCCGTTTCCGGCAAATGTAAGGACATTTGGCCGTTGGCCGTTGGAAATCATCTTGGTTAATGTTTTCTCCAATTCATTATATACAATCTGTCTGGAGGGGCGCTTTGAAGTGGTTCTGAAGTCTTTGTTGAATCCACATTCGCAATAAATGCAGTCAAAATTGCATATTTTTCCGTCAGCAGGCATAAGATTAATGCCTAACGAAATACCGAGTCTGCGACTGTGTACAGGACCGAAAATAGGTGAAGGATAAAGAACGGTAGACATAATCTGTGTTATTTTTATTGTGGTGCGAAATTAACAAAGTTGACCGATTCGGCACTAAAATTTTTTATTTATTTGAATGTATAAATCGTTTTTGTAGGGTTGTGAAATGAGTTGTGTAGAAGAGGAAATAGTTTTTCTGTTGGTATAATATGTCAGGCCGTATTTGACAGCAAAGCTCAGTTTATGACTAATGTTACCTGAAAGCATGACGGCAGTTCTCCATCCATGGTAGTAGCATGCAGGATAGTTGAAGGAATAAACGGGCCCCGGTTCATACAGATACAGTGCAGAGGCATAGCTGCTCGTGTTGAACCATGCCGCGATAGCACTCAATGACCATTTTTTCCACTTTGCGGAAATCCTCTGGGATATCATACTGCCATAGTCTGGATTCTTGTTTTGCGTGGTGACATAAGCCAGATCAATGGCTGAAACATTTTTGAGGATGCCTATATTATAATGAGCCTGAAGCTTCCAACGGTGCCTATATATATTGTATAATATGCCGGGATGACGCTTACTGTCTTCCTGATGGCTTTTTAAATGATAACGTGCGGAGAAAGAAGTTTTGTCATTGGGCAGATATTCAGCCTGTGTATACAGGGCAAAACGGTTGGATGCGCGGGATGTACCATATATGGCAAACGGATGAAAGGAATAGTCCAAGGCTGCCTTGAAATGCCATTTTCTCTTATATATCATCTGCATACCGCCTAACAGGCCATGTTCATTTTTTACATATCCCCGTGCTGAATAGGCAAAGGCATGAAGAGCATTATAGGCCATGTCATAATAGCGGTGCATTAAAATGGTCTTGAAATTGTAGCTTGGGGCAAAAGTGATTTTATTTAATGCTGCAACATGCCCTTTTGAGTCGACAGCTTCTTCACCTTGTATAAAAACGGAATTGCTGTTATAGCTGTAGTGTATGCCATAGTTGCTAAAAAATTTTCCTTTCGGATAATACTTTTTATATAGTGTGTTACCATTGTCAAAAGCTTTGTCAAGCGAAGCATATACTGCAGAGACACCTACGCGAAAACGCTGTAGATCAAAATCCAGATTACCGCCAGTTGTGAACAAGGCAGCAGTGTTTTTCCTGTTCAGTTCAGATTGTGTCCTGTGCAGGCCTGTCAAAAGCAAGGTTGTTATATTATTGTGGTGCAGGGTGGCATCACGTAGCCTGTAGGAACCAAAGAGAGTCATGCTTGCAGCTTTGTGTGTCAGGGTAACGGCACCGCCTCTGAGAAATTTTGTTTCATCGGTAGATGTATGCTTGAAGATAGTCTGTCCTGTATGCTTGGAAAACGTCAGGGCTGATACCATGTTGTTCCAAAATCCCTGTCCGATGACAAGACCAGAGCCAAAATGCAGCTTGAAATCTCCGATAATCCATCTTTCAATATAATGCTTTCCTGTTCCTGTCATAAAGAAACTCTGATAATCAAAGATATAATTTCCGCTAGACCCAAGGGGTTCGCCTTCATCATTCTGAAGAGTAATACCCCACTCCGTCCTGTCTTTCAGCCGTCCTCGGTATCTGATGCTGCCGGCAAAAGGATAACCCTTGTACTGATGTGATTTGAAACCCTCCCGTTGATAAAGGGGAATGCTAAAATTACCTGTCAGCTGGTGTGACCATTTTGGAATAGATCTTGCCTTGATGTCATAGACGGAACCCTCTGCATCCTTGCAATAGACAAAGAGAGAAAGAAAGTCTCTTGTTTTTTTGTCTAATGTGGGGATAAGCAACAATTCTTTCATTGAGAGTATGGGACCATATCGGTGCAGGTAGCTGAGAATGCTGTCAGTCTGTTGAATGGACAAAAAAGGTAGCAACTGCAGATTTTCTTTTTTAATTTTATTGATGTCAAAGGGATTGTGGTGCAACTCGGTCAACTCTTCCAACAAGGAACCTTGCTCATTTTCTGTTTCAATATTCTCTTCTTGTTGAAAAAAATCTTCAACAAACTCTTCCCATGTATAGTTTTGTGCGTTACAACAATCAACAGACAGAAGCAGACAAAAATACAGCAAGATGTATTTAGGCAGAGTCATAAGTTTATTTCTGTTATACAAATGCAAAATAACTAAAAAAAACACAGATACGCAGAGACAAAACCCTAAAAAGCGTCAATAAATTATGTTTGGGAGGAATATACAAGCAAAAACTTATTACTTTTGTATTTTGATATGAAAAAATACATATATGCAGTAATCTTATTGGTTTTCAGCATAACCCATCAGGTTATGGCCGAAGACATTTTAAATAGTGATACACTGCAGGCGGGTATGTATGTAAAGATCAACAATGCCTTTTACAAGGGTGACAGTATCCCTAATATCACGTTACATACGTTTTACAAGATATCACCAATGGTCTTCAAGAACGACAAGGCCAGAGAGAAATACAACCGTATGGTAGCGAATATCAAATATGTTTTTCCTATAGCTCAATTGGCCAAGCAGACATTGATAGAAACTTATGATTATCTCCAGACTTTGCCTGATGAAAAGTCGCGCAAAGCACATATTGCTGCTGTGGAAAAGGGTATAAAGGAACAATATACGCCGCTGGTAAAAAAAATGTCACGTTCCCAGGGTAAACTGCTAGTAAAACTGATTAACAGAGAGTGCGGACAAAGTTCATACGAAATGGTAAAAGCCTTTTTGGGGCCTTTAAAAGCCGGTTTTTATCAAGTATTTGCCGGACTGTATGGCAACAGTTTGACAAAGAAATATGATCCGCAGGGAGAAGATAAATTTACGGAACGGATAGTCTTAATGGTAGAAAGCGGACAGTTATAAAAAAAACTCCTCTTCATGAGGAGTTTTTTATGAATAAATTAAATAATAAATCAGTCTTTGTCAGCCAAGACATTCCATACACATGCGCTCAGGATGGCACCACAGATAGGAGCAACGATAAATACCCAAAGATCTGTGAGAGCCTGACCACCTTCAAACAAAGCCGGACCAATGGAGCGGGCCGGATTGACAGAAGTACCAGTGTAGTGGATGCCTACAAGATGAATTAAAATCAGAGAAAGACCAATAGCCAGACCTGCAAAGTTGCCGGCGCCTTTCTTGGCATCAGTAGTACCTAATACTACCAGAACGAAAATGAAGGTCAGTACAACCTCAACAATAAAACCGGCCAGCTGAGAACCAGCACCCGCACAACTGTTGGCACCTGTTGTAGTGCCGGCAAAGTCAGTAGCAGTAACACTTGTAATGGCAAACAAAACAGCAGCGGCAAGAATAGCACCGATAACTTGGAATACAATGTAGCCACAGGCATCTTTGGC
>JAFUEG010000263.1 GCA_017464045.1 Lachnospiraceae bacterium | reverse complement strand
GTCCCATCTGACTAAATGCCGGTTCAAGTATATTGAAATGTATAGGTGACTTCTGAGGGACCAAAACGGTATAGTCCTTCATGTCCTGAGTAAATTCAACTCTGTTGATAGCGCTTGATACAGGACAAGGTACAAAGTGACGCTTGCGTCTTACATTTACAGCACTGATTAATGAACGTATACGTATTCTAGCAGCACCTAAGTTGCTTACCTCATCTATCTTAAGTACGGTATATATCTTTCCTGAATTGGTAAGTATATCATTTACACAGTCTGTTGTTACGGCATCAAGACCGCAGCCAAAGGAATTAAGCTGGATGAGCTCAAGGTTCTTGCTTGTCTTAACGTAGTTGGCCGCTTTGTAAAGACGGGAGTGGTACATCCACTGGTCGGAAACGATAAGAGGTCTTTCCACTTCGCCCAAGTGAGCAACCGAATCCTCTGTAAGCACAGCTATATCAAAGGAATTGATAAGCTCTGGAAGACCATGATTGATTTCAGGGTCTATATGATATGGACGACCTGCAAGTACGATACCGATTTTGTCATTTTCCTCAAGGTACTTGATGGTTTCGTCACCCTTGTTTTTGATATCCGCCTTTACTGCATCTGCCTCTATAAAGGCTGCATCAACTGCATCTGATATTTCCTGCATGGTTACATTTGTGTATTTCTTAAATTCACGCATAAGACGTTCCTTAAGTGCCTGCTTGTTATCGAGGGAAAGGAAAGGCCTTATGTAGGTTGTATCAGGATTGCTTAATTCTTCCATATTGTTCTTGATGTTTTCAGCATAGGAAGTGACGATAGGACAGTTGTAGTGGTTGTTAGCATCCGGAGTTTCATTTCGCTCATATGGGATACAAGGATAGAAAATTGTCTTTATTCCCTGCTTTAATAACCACATTACATGTCCATGCGCAATCTTAGCCGGATAACACTCGGATTCACTCGGTATGGACTCTATACCCAATGTATAGATATCACGGGAGGACTTTGGAGAGAGTACAACTCTGTATCCGAGCTTTGTTAAAAATGTAAACCAGAACGGATAATTCTCGTACATATTAAGAACTCTCGGAACACCTATAACTCCACGTGAAGCCTCTGCTTCGGAAAGAGGCTCATACTGGAATAATCTGTTAAATTTATATTCAAATAAGTTAGGAACATTGTTTGCGTTTTTCTTTAAGCCGAGTCCCTTTTCACATCTATTACCGGAGATAAAACGTCTTCCGCCTGAGAATTTATTGATAGTAAGAAGACAATTGTTGGTACATCCCTTACATCTTGCCATACTTGTTTCATAGGTAAGATTTTCTATATCCTCGCGGGAGAGCATTGTTGTTTTAGCGCCTTCTTCGTATCTGTCTCTTGCGATAAGAGCAGCGCCGAAGGCACCCATGATACCTGCTATATCCGGACGAATAGCCTCACGGCCGGATATAAGCTCGAAGCTTCTTAAAACGGCATCATTATAAAAGGTTCCTCCCTGAACAACTATATTTTTACCCAGTGACTTAGGGTCAGTAAGCTTAATAACCTTAAGTAAAGCGTTCTTTATAACGGAATAAGCAAGACCGGCAGATATATCCGCAACTGATGCACCTTCCTTTTGAGCCTGTTTAACCTTTGAGTTCATAAATACCGTACATCTTGAACCAAGGTCTATAGGATGCTCTGCAAATAACGCAATCTTAGCAAAGTCCTTGATGTCATAATTAAGTGACTTCGCAAAGGTTTCTATAAATGAGCCGCAGCCGGATGAACAGGCTTCGTTAAGCATGACATTGTCGACCACTTCATTTTTTATCTTAATACATTTCATATCCTGACCGCCTATATCAAGGATACAGTCTACATCAGGGTCGAAAAATGCAGCAGCGGTATAGTGAGCTATGGTTTCAACTTCTCCGTGGTCAAGCATAAGAGCAGATTTAATCAAAGCTTCGCCATAACCGGTAGAGCATGCAGAGGCGATTTGAACACCCTCCGGAAGCTTGGTAAATATGTCCTTTAAGGCACGTATAGTGGTCTTTAAAGGACTTCCGTTATTGCTGCTGTAAAAGTCATAAAGTAATGAACCGTCCTCAGCTACAAGAGCAACCTTCGTTGTGGTTGAGCCTGCATCTACACCGAGAAAAACTTTTCCCTTATACGTAGAAAGATTACCTCTGGCCACGTGATACTTGGATTGCTTTTGAATGAATTTTGCGTAATCCTCTTCTGAAGCAAAGAGCGGTGGAAGTCTGTCAACGTCTACTGAAAATTTTAAATCCTCGGTAAGCTTTCCGCTTAATTCAGTAAGTGAAAGTGTGATATTCTCCTTAGCCTGAAGTGCTGCACCGACAGCCGCAAAAAGATGTGAATGTTCCGGTGCGATTACATTTTCATCCGTAAGATTAAGAGTTCTTATAAAGGCTTCCTTTAGCTGATCCAAAAAGTGAAGAGGACCGCCTAAAAATGCAACATTTCCTTTTATCGGCTTACCACAGGCAAGACCGCTTATGGTCTGATTGACAACTGCCTGAAATATAGATGCTGCAAGGTTTGGCTTTGTAGCACCTTCGTTTATAAGAGGCTGGATATCGGTTTTTGCAAATACACCGCATCTTGCAGCGATAGGATAGATGGTATCATAGTCCTTGGCATATGTATTGAGTCCCATGGCATCTGTCTGTAGAAGGGATGCCATCTGGTCGATAAAGGAACCGGTACCGCCTGCGCATACACCATTCATACGCTGCTCAACACCATTTGTAAAGTATATAATTTTGGCATCCTCACCGCCAAGCTCTATGGCTACATCTGTCTGTGGAGCGTAGTCCTTTAAGGCATCGGTTACACAGATAACCTCCTGCTCAAAAGGAACACCGATAACATTGGCAAGTGCAAGACCGCCGGAACCGGTTATGGTTGGAGCAACATTTAAATCTCCAAGCTTTTCTCTTGCATTATAAAGCAATTCCTTAAGAGTTTCCTTGATGTTGGCAAAGTGCCTTTTGTATTCGGAAAATAATATATTGTGCTCCTCATCTATAATTGCAACCTTAACGGTGGTTGAACCTATATCTATACCTAATCTGTTCATAGTAAAAACGGCTTTTCAGCCTGCCTCCTTATATTGAAAAATTACTAAGTGTCAAAGAGTAATTATAATGGAAGAAACGACAAAATACAACAGTTAAAAACATGAAATTTATATGAAATTACTTTAATTTTATTAATTTTTTGCCACATTTATGAATTAATGGCATAGAATAATCAAAAAGGGGAAAAATATGGAAAAGGAATGTAAGGGAACCATCCACAAGGTTGTGGCAGGAGATACGCTATATAAGATATCAAAGCTTTACGGCGTAAGGCTTGTTGATGTCTTAAAGGAAAATCCGTACGTAAATGTGTATAATTTAAGGCCGGGAGATGAGATATGTGTACCGACCGAGATCTATGAGGAAGAGGAGGAACGCAGATACTTTACTGCAAGAACCGGAGAAACCTTAAGAAGTATAACGGATGAGCTTTCCACTGATGTAGGAAGACTTATGGAGTATAATAAAGAACTCCTTGATATGCGTATTCCTCTCGGAACTATTATAAGGATTCCTCCGACGGAAAGAGGACAGGGCTCGAATTAGCAAAGAATAATTACCTGTATTTGCTAATAATAATGCATCCCAGTTTTAAGTTGTTTTTTAGATAGTTTTAGGATATAATAAGCGTATGTGCATTGATGTAATATTTTTATCATGCATATACGCTGATTTAATTTATTTGAATCAGGTGAAAGAATAAAAACAAGGACTGAATGATATGAAATTTTTGTACAAGCTTGAAAAAAAATTTGGAAAATATTCTATAAGGAATCTTCCTTTAATTTTAACCTTACTATTTGCATTTAATTACATTTTCTCGGTGGCAGCACCTGATATCTATGTAAAGATTTATTTATCCCCGTATGATATATTTTATGGACATGAATATTGGAGACTTGTGACATGGATATTTACCGCTCCTTCATCCTTTGATGAGTGGACGATTTTATCCTTGGTATGTCTTTATTTTATAGGTTCTTCAGCACAAAGAGGTATGGGCACCTTTATGTATAATCTCTATACCATCGGTAGTATGCTGCTTAACCTTATTACTGTTCTTGTTGTAAGCGGATTTTTATATTTGACAAAGGGAACCTTATATGCTGCTGATACTCAATTCGGAGGATTTTATGTAAATTATACAATTCCTGTATGTGTATTTTTTGCCTTTGCCATGGCGTATTCGGAAAGTACGGTATTTTTCATGTTTCTTTTCCCACTTAAGGCAAAGTATATTGCATGTATAGATTTTGCACTTTTGCTATATGAGTATTTCAGTACACCGATTATTACCTTTAGAGCCTTGCTTGTGGTTGCGGTTGCCAATTTCTTTATATTTTATAATGTGCTTAAGAAGTACAGCTATGGCAGAAACACAAGGTACTCCTATCAAAATTATGGAAATAATAAAAAGAAAAAATCTTCCGGTTCGCCGTTTTTTGAAAGAAAAAATAAAGATAATGTCTACAATATGAGCGATTATCTTAGAAGAAAACAGGATAGTGATGATAAGCAGATGCCTGAGGGCATAACAAGACATAAATGTGCTATCTGTGGTAAGACAGAAAATGACGGTGAGGATTTGGTATTCAGATTCTGTACAAAATGTAACGGTAATTATGAATACTGCAGCGAACACATTTATACACATGAACACGTTAAGTGATTTGTATAATAATTGTTTCACGAAAATTTCATGCTTTGTAAATATATTTAAATGACGGAAAGATATTAGGAGATAAATCATAAAATGAGCAGCGTAAAAAAAATTATAGGCGAGATAAAAAGTGATATAAATAAAGAGGCCAATATCAGGGAGTACTCAAAGCTTCTTTTTGAAAAGTATAATTATTATGCAATGGTTAAGATGAGCATGAATTACTACACCATGAAGGAAATAATATCTGAAATGACAGATAAGAATTCTGATGTGTGTAAATATTTTGATGTTTTATCAAGACTTGTAAAAAATAATATTATTGACAAGAAACCGGTTGATGAAGAAGCGGTTACTGCAGTTAAACAGATTAGGGATAATATCGAGTATAAGATGAAGATACTAACTTCATATACGGATGGCTATGAGATCTATGAGTACATATTAAATCGTATAGAAGCCAAGGTTAAGGATGAGATTGAGGAGGTTGATATATCACTCCTTTCTGACAAAATGTACAGCTACGTATTTAATGAGTCGGACAAGATGGTTATAAACAGTAAGCTTCAGCTTTTGATGGCACAGCTTCCTGTAAGGATGACCAAGAGTAAATTTTGTGACGTGGTTGAAAACACCCTTGCTCTTTATAAGGGTGGTGAAAAGTCTTCCTTAGATGAATTTTGTGATATGCTAAGAACCTCATCTCTTATAACAAAGCCGAAGGGCTTTGAAACAGAGTATCCTTTTCTTTATCATGTATATACAGATCTTGCGGCAGCTGATTATAAAGAACTCACAGAGGATGAGTTTGATGCTCTAAATAACAGACTTAATGAGGCTGCTACTATCATAAATGAAGAAGCATCAAATTATATACTTATGCAGGAGATTGCAAATGATATATATACCATACTTCTTACCATAGAAGAAACTGTAGAAGCAAATGAAAAACTTCCGGCTTACAATGCAGCCTTAAATATTATAGATAGAGTGTTGGACGAAGATGACTTTGAAGCACTCTCGGAAACGCTTATGGACAGTTTTATCAGTATGGAAGGTGCACAAGAGGATGTTACTGAAAGCATTATGCCTCTTGAAGCAGCTTTTGATGATATCTATGTCGGAAAGAATGATGATATAAAATCATATGGTCTTGCTGACCGATTTGATGTTCTTGATAAAATCAGCAGACTTTTATCAACCAGTTTATTTATAGATGTTGAAAAATCACTTAGAAGTGAAAGCGATATGGTTGATGATGCATATTACAATGAAACAAAAGACAAGCTTATTAATGACTTTATGAATCTGTTTAATGATTGTGAAAGAATGGTTATAAGAAGTATTATGTGTAAGATACTTGCAGCTATGCCTATATTCCTTAACTCAAAGCAGGAGATAAAGGATTATTTTGATTATACTCTTTCGGGCTGTAAGGATATGAGTGAACTTACTGCATGTAATAAGCTTATAAGTGAAATGATAGAAGAAGAATAATAGTACCAAGGGTGGTTTTATGAAGGTAGTAGATGCTCCTTACGTACAAGGTTTTAAGGGCAGGAAAAAAGATAAGATAGTAAAAAAAATCCGTCATAAGCGTAAGGTTGATAATGTTTATGTGGTTACGCTGCCTATGATAACGGATGGAATCATGGATATATATGAGTATAAGCATCTGTTTAGTAAGTTTTATAAAAAGGCAAGTGACGAGATTTGTATATTGGGTATTGCTAAAAGCAAGAGTGATGCAAATGAGGTTGTGAGGGATATCGTGCAGGATATGTATGATACAGACACAGGCTTTGATGTAAGAAAATTTTTTGGAATATAGGGATTAAATATGCTACATGTATTATGGGTTATTTTGAAAATAATATTGATAATACTTGCAGTTGTACTTGGACTCGTACTTTTGATTGTGCTTTTGGTTTTATTTGCACCGATAAGGTATAAGGTGGCAGCAGATATAGGAGATGACATAGCTGTCACGGCAAAGGTCCGGTTTTTGATTGTAAGTGTCAATGTTATCTTTGAAAAAAACGAAAAGAAATTGGATACCTTTCTTAGAATAGTGGGAATAAAGATAAGCCTTGGTGATAAGTCGGGAGAAGGGCATAAGAAAAAAGAGTCTAAACCTAAGAAAGAAAAGAAAAAAAATAAGAGTGATGAATCAATGGGGACATCCGATATATCAGATACTTCTGAAAAAGATAAATCTTTAGAAGAAGCAGAATCCATTGAAAAATCTGAATCTATAGAAAAAACTAAAGCCATAGAACAATCTGAAACTGTAGAATCAGACGATAGCGAAGACAATTTAAGCGAGTATGATCTTTGGACTGACGAAGATACACTTAATGAGGATGAAAAGAAATTATCGGGCAGAATAAAGAGATTATTAAAAAAATCAAAAAAGACAGTTAAGGATTTGGATGGTAAATCTGAAGAAGAGATAAAGGAAACACTTTATCAAAAGCTTGAAAAGAAGGTTAATCAATTAAAGGACAAGAAAGAAGAGCTTGAAAAGAAGGTTAATCGCTTTAAAAAATTCTGGGATATGAAATGTACCGTAAGAACGAGAGAATATCTTGGAAAATATTTAATAAGCATCCTAAAGCATATCGCACCAAAGAAGATAAAGGGACATATGAGATACGGCTTTGATGAACCGTGCACTACAGGTCAGGTTACAGGATATCTAAGCTTGCTGCCTTTTGTATATCAAAAGGGTTTTTCATTAGAGCCGGATTTTCGTGAAAAGGTTATAGAAGGAAATGTTGTTTTAAAAGGCAGAATTATACTTGGATATATTGCAAGAATAGTTCTTAAAAGATATATATGGCAGACAATTAAGATGGCAAGGAAAATTTAATGTTTTTCAGAAGGAGATAAAAAGATGGATAATAATTTTAATCAGACAGTTGCTTCATTGTTTAACGGAATGGATTCTTTTCTTTCAACAAAAACAGTTGTTGGAGAGCCTACAAAGATAGGAGATACAATTATACTTCCACTTGTGGATGTAAACTTTGGTGTGGCAGCAGGAGCCTTTGCAAAAAAGGAAAAGGGCAGCAATTCCGCAGCAGGAGGTATGGGTGGAAAGATGTCACCTTCAGCAGTATTGGTTATTCAAAATGGATATGCAAAGATTGTTACCGCTAAGAGTGAGAGTACTGTAGGAAAAATCTTTGATGCTGTTCCGGAGGTTATTGACAGAGTTTCCAATTTGGTTAAAAAGAAGAGCCCTGAAGAAGAGGCAGCAGTAGCTGAGGCTGTTGATAATCTTGGAAATGAAGAATTGATATAATTTAATTCTTTAATCAAGGTATAAGGCATATATTTTATATAAGTGTAAAAAAGTGATGTCTTATATGCGAGCTTTAATTGGATATGCCATGCTGTTTATGGCGATTGGTATTTTGATATCTTATTTTATAAGTGGATTTTGTGAATTTATTATTGTACTTGTGCTTTTGCTTAGTGCTTACATTTTGCTTTTCAGGTGCAGAGATTGATTTACATATTATATGTACGATTTATGACGTGAGGTGGTTACAATGAGTATGGCTACAGATGATATGAGCATGGAGCTTTTGATGAATTCGGATAATCCGGAGGCAATTTTAAAAGACATGCAGCCCTTTATTATACTTATGATGTACTATGAGTGTGCATTGATGGAGATAGAAACAAAATTAAAGGTTTTAAATTCTGAATTTGCCCTTCAGCATAACAGAAATCCTTT
>JAFUEG010000262.1 GCA_017464045.1 Lachnospiraceae bacterium | reverse complement strand
ATTTCCTCCAAAAATCTTTTAAATATTGTAATTATACATTATATTAGTCAAGCAGGAAACAATTTCCCTACTTGATATCGCGAATCTGTCAAATGTATTTATAAACAAGCTCAAAATCCACTTAACAGCCTTATCGTGCAAAGCATGATACAAGGCAAATATGCCTTGTATCAATAATTTCATTTATTATATAAACTTATTTAACTCAACATTATAAGTATAACCTACGCTGTCAAGCTTTTTAACAATCTCATCCTTTGATACATCAAACTGACTGCATAAGCTGTCCAAATCAATCCCGTCATCCCTAAGTCTCGTATTGACGAAGCTAAGCAGCATAATCGCATCCTTCGGTAAGCTTTCAAGTGCCATATTAAAGTACCTCGCCGGTTATAAGCCAAGGAGACGGCTGAGTTACCAGCATGCTCTTTCTGTCGGTTTTTGAAACGGTAATCTGGGTAACCTCAAGATTACTTATGTTATACTTTTCAAATAAATCCTTGATACCCGAAAGCACATTAAACTCCAATGTATATAATACAAATTTCATCTTAGGATTCTTCTCAAGAAGTCTTACTATATCCTCCTCAAGATGCTTGTTTGCAACTATAAATGAAAGTCTTGGAACCGGTATCTTAGCCATATTTTCAGGTCCCAAATCAGAGATAATCTGAACATTGTGTACACCGAATTTCTTGACATTATCCTCCATGGTTTCCTTGGCACCCTGATCATTTTCAACACAGATTATCGTACCATCTCCTGCAACAAATGCAGCCTCTATAGCGATACTTTCCGCATCTACAAGACATATGGTATCCTGTGCATCTACATCCAGCATACTCATGATAACGGCTCTTATTTCATTTCCAACATACTTGATTGTACCCTTGGAAAACATCTCATTTTTCATTCCTATACGATAGGACTCACGTGTCTTTTCATTAAGTACAAATATAACTGTCGGCTCTGTAATCTTATGATTGATAGCTTCCTTTATCTTGCATTTTTTAACAAGCGCATTTACCTCGATACCGGTTGAGTACCACATATCAAGCTCGCCGAAGCCTATCTCCCATAATTCATAAAACAAATCCTCATGGGTTTCATCAGCAAATATCAAAACTCTCTTGTTGGTTTCAACTACCGGAACAACATTTTTCATCTTACCACAGATATCAAGAAGCTTTATCTTTTCCGGTCTTACCTCCATCTTCTGTGCAAAATAACCCATCCACTCTAAAATTTGATTGGTGCTGTAACATCCCTTAGCCATAACTCTACCTCCCTATCTATGAGTCCTTTTCATTTTAGCTTTACATCTTTTTACAATTTCTATTTACTATTCCTATAAATTTCATTTATTGTATTATTCGTCTTTGTTATCTTTTTCTTTTTGTTTTTGTTCAGTTTCTTTTTCCCTTTTTTCGGTTTCTTTTCCTTCTTACTTCTTTTCTTCTTTCTCCCTTTTCTCAGCCTCTTTCTCTTCCCTTTTTTCTTTTTTCTCTTCTTCTTTTTCTTTCTTCTCTGCCTCTATATCAGATATCTTTTCTTCCTTAACAAACCATCTTTTGGTTATAGGTCCCTTCTTTTTGTGCTTGATGGTTCTTCTTGTATCATTTTTGTCCTTGTAAATTGCCTCTCCGGTTTCTAAGTCAAATCCTTTCAAAAGATGATAATCTTCTGTCTCCGATGACAGATTTTTACTCCTTAAACCATCACGAAGGAGAACTGCAACAAGTGCATATATACATGCAAACACAGGCACTCCAAGAACCATTCCGGCAACACCAAATAAATCTCCTCCTACAAGAATTGCAACAAGAACCCACATTCCTGAAAGACCGGTTGAATCTCCAAGGATAAGCGGTCCAAGGATATTGCCGTCGAACTGTTGAAGCACCAATACAAAAATAACAAAAATTATAAAGTACATCGGGTCATCCATAAGTGCCAGCAATGCACCCGGTATGGCACCAATAAATGGACCAAAGAACGGTATTATATTAGTCACACCAACAATAACACTTATAAGCACTGCATACTTCATTCCGATTGCAGCTGTAAAGATAAAACACAAAATTCCTATAATAATTGAATCGAGAATCTTACCATTTATAAATCCGCCAAAAACAAGATTTGCATAAGAAAGGCCTTCAAGTATCTTGTTTCCGGTTTTCTTGGAAAAGAAAAGGTAAATAAATTTCTTACCCTGTGCAAGCAGTGTTTCCTTGCTGTTAAGCAGATACACGGCAACAATGATACCAATAAGAAAATTAAATATTGCCTTCACACCTATTACTATTCCTGATGATATATTAACAACAATAGTGTCCATATTAGGCATAACTTTTTCCTGGAAAATAGTAAGAATGTTATTTTCCAGATAATTTACAATATCTGTGAATCTATTTTCTAAAAATTCATTCTTAGCAAAGACCTTGTCCACCCAGTTTTGAAGACTGTCAAGATAGCCCGGCATAGAGTCTACTAAATCCTTAAGACTTTCATATATACGTGGTATAACCATCCATAAGAATATAGTAATAAGTCCTATAAAAATTGCTATGGTAAGCACAACCGAAAATGACTTTACTTTTTTATAAGCCTTATCATAATCAATTTTTTTGGAAATTTTACTAACTACAATTGCAAGTCCTTTTCTTATATAATTCATAATCGGACTTAACAAAAACGCAATAACAATACCTATTACAAACGGAGTAAGTGCTGAAAAAAGCGCACCAAAGATTCCAAGAATTCCTCTCCATCCCTTGATAATCTGACTGAACAATATAGCTATACATAATGATACGGTGAGAACCACACCAAGTCTAAGATAATTTTTATTCCACCTGTTTCCCATCTGTTCCCCCTTAAAAATTAATTAAGCAAATGCCGACTTCGTCAGCGCTTGGTTTTCGCTTATACTCTATATCTCGCAAGCACGCATCTTCGATGCTCGCCTATCTGCTTCGCAGATGGCTTGCTCGATAACTCGCCGCGAAAACTCAAATGCCGACTTCGTCAGCGCTTGGTTTTCGCTTATACTCGTTATTATATCACAATTAGAGAAAATGTGAACAAGCTTTCCAAGATTTTCACAATAAATTTTCTTTATCGTTGACATGATAATAAATATTGTCTAAAATAGTAATATAATATTTATTACACATTTATCAAAACAAATATTTCACATTCGGATGAGGAGACAATTTATGTATAGAGATGTCATCAATAACCTTTTAGCATGGTATGAGGAAGGTCACAACGGTATATTATACGTAAAAGGTGCTTATGGAGTAGGTAAAACCTGGACAGTAAAGGACTTCGCCAAGGCTTATTATAATGATTTAAAATCTGTGGATTGTTACAAAAATACTGCATTTAAAAATATAATCACACGTAAGTTAGATAAGAACAATGATGAGGATGATGTTTCTATCGAGACAAAAATTTCAGATGTTGATTTTATTCTCGAACAACACTTTGGAACAAACAACTTTTCAGACTGTCTTTTAATCTTTGATGAAATACAGAATATTCCCGATGCAGCCGAGTTTTTCCTTGAATATTCAAAGACTCATCCGGATTATAAGATTTGCCTAATATCTTCTTCAATGAATGTTACAGAATTTGAATATACACATATGGATATCTTTAACATAATTCGTATGCGTCCTATGACCTTTGAAGAATTTATGATTGCCAATAAGGCCAATGATTTACTTGCACTTATTGAAAATGACAAAAACAAAAAACTTAAAAAGGACGATGAAGAAAAGGTTAAATCTCTTTTACGCGACTATATGCTGACAGGCGGTATGCCGGGTGTAGTAAAAGCATTTTTAAAGAATCACGATTACTCGGTTATTAAAGCTGAACAGCAGAAACTTCTTGATGAATATGAAAAACGTATACGGAAATCCTTTACATTTGCTCTTTCCCAAAGAGCTGTTCGTATATGGAGAAGCGTACCTACTCAACTTACACATGATAATAAAAAATTCATGTACCGATTTGTAGATGAAAATGCACGTGCAAGAGAATATTACAATGCAACCCAATGTCTGCTTGATCTTGGATTCGCAAGGAAGCTTCCACGTGTTAAAGAATGCGTACTTCCACTTGAAGAACATATAGATGATAAATCATTTGAGCTTTTTATGATAGACCATGGACTTTTAAGAACTGCTCTTAATCTTGAAGTAAATGAAGATATTACTCTGCTTGATATATTTACTGAAGCAAATGGTGCTGTCGCCGAGCAGTATCTTTTCCAGGAGCTGAGTCACAAGGTTGGATTTTTATATTACTGGGTTTCCGGAGCAACAGCAAGAGTTCCTTTCGTATACGAAAGTGAAGATACTCCCGTACCGGTAGATATACGATTTACCGTAAACAAAAAAGCACAGAACATAAAATCCTTCAGAGAAAAGAATAAAAACACCGAGTTTTCTCTCAAGGTTTCCCTTGAACAGGTAGGACTCAATGAAAAGATACTTAATGTTCCGGCTTACGGAATCCACTGTCTGTAATAACGTGACACGGGCGTGAGCCTTATCACACAAAAATAAAAGAATACCGAAAAGCTACTAAACAAAGCATGAGTGCAAGACGGCTTTGCGTGTAACTATTTCGGTATTCTTTTTTTTGCCAAATGTGACAAGATTCACGCCCATTTCAGGTTTAATTAAGTTCATCCAGCGTCTTTGCAAATGATGGAATAAATTCTCTCACGAAGTCCTTAACCTCAGGGAGTTCATTGCTTAATTTATCAACCGCATATCCGATTGTTTCTTTAGCTTTTAAAAACTCTCTGTTACCGGTTTTTTCTTCTTCAATGCATTTTATTAATGCTGACAACTTATCAGCTGCCTTGACAAGCTTCCACTCATATTCCTTATCAGACGACTTAAAGAATAAATCCTCGTAAGCTTTCCTCATATCTTCAGGAAGCTGACCAAGAAGTTTTCTGTTTGCTCTTTCTTCTATAGTCTTATATGCCTCCTTTATATCCTGATTATAATATTTTATAGGTGTCGGCATATCTCCGGTTATAATCTCTGAAGCATCATGGTAAAGTGCTGTAACAGCTGCATAATCCGCATCCAGTTTTTTTTCAAATCTTACATTTCCGATAACACAAAGTGCATGTGCAATCATGCTTACATCTAGAGAATGTTCCGAAAGATTCTCCTCTCTTGTATTGCGCATAAGAGCCCAGCGGTTAATATATTTCATCCTGGCTATCGTAGCAAAAAAATTGTATTCCATATCTTTTCTCCATAAAATTATGTCGCATTACTCGTTTACTAGTAAATCTTCACCGTCTTCATTTTTAGTCTTAAGCTTTATTCCCTGATGTTTTTCAAAAAGCTCTACAAATTCTTTACCGGAAAGATTTTCCTTTTCCATAAGAACCTTAGCTATCGCATCAAGGGTATCCACATTCTTCTTAAGAAGCTTAAGAGCCTTCTCGTATGAAGCCTTTATCAGGTTCTTAACCTCATTATCCACCTTGGTTTCCGTTTCAGCGGAACAGTTAAGCACTCTTCTTCTGTCAAGATATTCACCGGTTATTCCTTCAAGCTGAACCATGCCGAATTTATCCGACATACCATACATGGTTATCATGGTTCTGGCAATGTTGGTAGCCTTTTCTATATCATTTGAAGCACCCGTTGTTATCGAATCAAACTTAAGTTCCTCAGCTGCGCGCCCGGCAAGAGCTATAACAATTTCTTCCTCAAGTTCTTTTTTGGTCTCAAGCTGCTTTTCTTCTTCAGGAACCTGCCATACATATCCAAGTGCTCCGTTGGTTCTCGGAACTATGGTTATACGTTGGACAGGAAGGGTATTTTTCTGCAGGGCTGCTGCAAGAGCGTGTCCTGTCTCGTGATACGCAACAATTTCCTTTTCCTTTTTGCTAAGAAGTTTTTCTTTCTTTTCCTTGCCTGCAAATACTATTTCAATAGCTGCAATAAGATCCTTTTGCGATACATACTCTCTTCCGTTTCTGACTGCAAGCAAAGCACCTTCATTTATAATATTGGCAAGGTCAGCTCCCACTGCGCCTGATGTTGCAAGAGCAAGTTCCTTAAAATCAACTGTCTCATCCAGCTTAACATTTTTAGTATGAACCTTAAGAGTATCTATTCTACCCTTCATATCAGGCTTAGAAACTATAATTCTTCTGTCAAATCTTCCCGGACGAAGAAGCGCCTTATCAAGCACCTCCGGTCTGTTGGTAGCTGCAAGGATTATTATACCCTTAGAGGTATCAAAGCCATCCATCTCGGAAAGAAGCTGATTAAGCGTCTGCTCTCTCTCAGAATCTCCACCCGAATATCTTGTATCACGGCTCCTTCCTATGGCATCTATCTCATCT
>JAFUEG010000261.1 GCA_017464045.1 Lachnospiraceae bacterium | reverse complement strand
AGGTGTTTTTCACCAAAGCTACCAGAGCCTTATACAGGATAAGTATGATCTTTTAATGAATACAGATGAGCCTAAGATTATCTTTGTTGCGGGAAGCAGTGGAACCTTTGGCCTTGACCAGCAGATGCTTGAGGAGGCATCAGGATATAAAGTGGTTAATCTGGGTGTACATGCGGGCTTTGGACCAATCTTTTATTCTGAAATATCAAAGGCCAATATAAATGAAGGTGACATAGTTTTGCTTGCTTACGAGTACAATTGGTATCCGGATGACGGATTTGATATGGTTGGAACCGAACTTATCATGACCGGAATAGATGATGATATAGAATTATACAAATATATTCCTGCGAGAAAATGGCCTTCATTTCTGGGGTATTTATTTACTTATGCGACGATGAAAAATTATTATCAGCCGCCGACGGGCATATATTCAAGAGAGGCATTTGATGAGGAAACCACACAGCTTATCATGCAGCGTGATGAGCAGATGGATTATGAGTCCATGAAGGATAAATTTGAACTTATCGATTTGCATAATGCTGTGATATCAGACAGAAGTATAGAGTATCTGAAGGAGTATAAAAAATATGCGGAGGATAGGGGCGCAAAGGTTTACTTTGTTGCACCGCCGCTTATAGAAAATGCAGTTATATGCAGTGATGAGGATTTCAGACTCTTCGCTAAACAGGAGGAAGAAAAAATCGGTATACCTTATATAAGTGATCCATCGGATTATCTTTATCCGGAGGAACTTATGTATGATGCGCTTTATCACTGTAACAGTGAGGGCGAAAAAGTTAGGACGGGAATGCTTATAGATGACTTGAAAAATGCAGGAGTCATAGATTGATGAGAATATGAAGGAGGTAAAAAAGGGTGGTAAAGAAACTAAAAAAATGTATTTCTGTTATGCTTACTATGGCATTGGTGGCAGGAATGTTTGGTATGGTTGAAGCAAAATCAAAAGCAGCCGGAAACGACGACTATGCAAAGTTACTGCAGTATTCGCTTTATTTTTATGATGCCAATATGTGTGGAGGTGAAGTAGGAGAAAAAAGCCTGCTTGACTGGAGAGGAAACTGTCATACAAATGATGTTGCAGCATATACAAGAAAGGATGGAGTGACTGTAAACGTAGATTTGACGGGCGGCTTTCATGATGCCGGAGACCACGTTAAATTTGGACTTCCGGAAGCTTATGCAGCATTTATGCTTGGAATGAGTTATGATACTGATAAGGCTGCTTATGATGCGGCAGGACAGACGGGCCATCTTCAGACTATAACAACTTACTTTGCAGATTATCTTGTAAAATGTGCGGTTTTGGATGCAAGTGGAAATGTAGAAGCATATTGCTGTCAGGTCGGACAGGGTGGCGGCGGATATGACCACGGATATTGGGGACCGCCTGAAAATCAGAATTCGGACAGAAATAACCGTCCTATATTTTTTACAAGTGATTCTGCGCCTTCAACAGACATAGTAAGTCTTTCTGCTGCGGCGCTTGCCATGCAGTATAAGAACTTTGGCGGCGGAAATTATCTTGATATGTCAAAGAAACTTTTTGAATATGCTAAAAATCATAACAAGGCTGTAAATACTACAGCTGCTAACTTTTATACATCTTCCGGATGGGAGGACGATTACTGTCTTGCAGCAATCATGCTTTATAATGTTACCGGAGACTCCTACTACTTAAATGAGTATAATAATTATTGTAATCAGGGCAAGGCAACAAATGTATGGTGGCCTTTAGGATGGGATAATGTCGCTCCTGCACAATACTATTACAGTGGTAAAGCATCATCATTATCAAATATTATGAGCTCATATATGAATAATAAAAACTCGGATGGTTATGTCTGTGTAAATGACTGGGGTTCAGCAAGATACAATACCTCAATGCAGTACACGGGACTTTTATATGATAAGGCAACAGGCAGTGCAACATACCGTTCATGGGCTGAAGGCCAGATGAGTTATATTCTTGGTAATAATCCGACTAATCAGTGTTACGTAGTGGGATTTTCCTCAAACAGTTCTAAATATCCGCATCATAGGGCGGCTACCGGATATACAGGTGGACCAAAGGGAACTACACAGCATGCTCATGTCTTGATGGGTGCACTTGTAGGCGGGCCTAAAAATGGTGGATATTATGCAGATACAACAGACGATTATCAGTGCAATGAGGTAGCTATAGATTATAATGCAACACTTGTTGCAGCGGCTGCTTCGCTTTATTCTCTGCATTTAAATGAAGGAACCCAAACTGTAGATCCAAGTTACTATACAGATGAACCGGAGGGGCTTTCCATATCAGGAATATATGTTGTATCACAGGATAGAACATCAATTGTTATGGGTGCAAGCACCAACTATTCGGATTTATCTGATGTGGATTTTTCATGGTATGCATGTAAAGATGGAGAAAACTGGATAATGATTCAGGACTGGACAAGGGGAAATCAGTGGATGACATGGACACCATCATCGTGTGGTGATTATGTTGTACTGGCAAAGGCAAGGCTGTCAGGGGATGACTCAACAATTGTCACGGCTGTTGGAAATGTTTCTCATCACTCGTATATAAAAGATAAATGTCAGATGCCATACTGGGGCGAAGGCGGCGGATATCTTATCGGCTTTGAGTCATATGAAAATCCAAATCAGGAGTATCAGTATGAAATGTTTGTTATGGACTTAAGTCTTCTTGCAGCAGGTTCACCTACACCTTGGGTACATAGGACTTATCCTATAAAGTTGGTTGCGGGAGCTACCCCGGAGGATGGAAAAACATTATGGACTATATGGCAGCCTGAGTATGGATATTACCTGACACCTTTCAGATTATATGATAAAGATGGCAATACCATTGATGAGGTTTGTTATGGATTTGCAAATGCGTACTAAATTATAATTCCCATATTTTTTCACTTTATTATTTGACAGGTTTTAATTATAATATAGATAGTACTTTATGTTACCGGTAGTGTAAGGTAGAAAAAGCGGATATAAAAATAAAGATGTTTTATGCCTGCTTTTTTCGATTTTTATAAGGAGTGATTTATATGCATTTGAAGGATAAGATAAGAAGTAAGCTTTCTATCATAGCGGCAGCTGCAATCTTTACAGGAGTGCTTTTTAATCCGGTACCGACAGGTGCTGCAGATAATATAGATGGGCTTACTGAAGAAGGAATTATCAAGGAAGAGCAGTCGGAAGACTTTTTGACAGATGATATTGATGAAAATAATCTTAGTGTCTATGCGGCAGATACAAGCCAGGCTATGTGGGATGTTCTTGACCTGGTAAATCAGGAGAGAGCAGCGGCCGGACTTTCTGCTCTTGTTATGGATAAAAATCTTGTAAATACTGCAAACGTCAGAGCTAATGAAATAGTTACAAAATTTGCTCATACAAGACCTGATGGAACAGATTGCTGGACTGCATTCACTGATGAGGTATTTTGGAGAGCCGTAGGTGAAAATATTGCAGCAGGTCAGTATACTGCGGAAGAGGTTATGGATGACTGGATGAATTCATCCGGCCATAGAGCTAATATACTTAGTAGTAGTTTTAATTGTATAGGTATCGCGTGCATATATGTTCCGGGTTCTAAATACGGTTATTATTGGGTTCAGGATTTTGGATATACAAATAAACCGGTAAAGTATAATGCAGATAGCTCGCAGCCTTTGGAAGCAGAGGGTATTACAATTAGCAGCGGCGGTAAAAACGGTTATACAATGAGCTTTGATGTTAATTATTCGGGAAATGACTCCATACAATATGCATGGTATTCAAGTAAGGATGAAGGACAGACATGGACGCTTATCAAAAACTGGACAACAGATTATGAGTGGCTTACGTGGGTTCCGGGTGAGTACGGCGAATACGAGGTTGTTGCTTTTGCCAGGGAATCATCCAATACAGATAATGTAGTAAAATCATCAACCAAGGTAAGCTATCATCCTTATATAAAGGATAAATGTCAGATGCCATATTGGGGCGAAGGCGGAGGATATCTTATTGGTTTTGAATCATATGATAATCCATATCAGAATTACCAATATGAGATGTTTGTAATGGATCTTTCGTTATATGCAGCAGGTTCGCCTACACCATGGGTACACAGAACTTACCCTATAACGCTTGCAGCAGGTGCTACACCTTCTGACGGAAAGACGTTATGGACTATATGGCAGCCGCAATACGGATATTATCTGACACTGTTTAGATTATATGATAAAGATGGAAATATTTTAGATGAGGTATGCTACGGATTTGCCAATGCATACTGATGACAACGTGTAGTACCGGGAGGAAAAAATGAAGACATACTTGAAGATGAAAAAAGGCGTGGCAGCAATATGTACAGCTTGTACGATAATAGCTTCTTTCTCATGCTTTGATAATAAGGTATATGCAGCTGATGATAAAGACGAAGGATATAAAAATTCTGATTTTGAATCGAAATATTTTGAAATATCGGAAGAAGGTCTTGACACAAATGCATATCCGTTTATGGAAGATACAGGGGAAGACAGTGATTCGTCTTATAGCGACAGCAATGGCAGTTTTGATGAGTTTACAGAGGAGGATAAAGTTTTCCTTTCTGGTGCAGATGTTTCTTTAAGTGGTATATATATCACAGAAAATGATAAGGATCATATAGTTGCGGGAGCTGTGGTTGATAATCCTTTAGGATATGATTTGGAATACAGATGGATCGCCTGCTTAAAGGATGATGATGCATGGTCTGAAATAAGTCCATGGGCTTTAAATATGGAATGGCTTGACTGGACACCTGAAAAATCCGGCGATTACGCCATAATGGTTATGGTCAGAATTGCGGGAGAAGAGGAATACATTCAAAAAGAGACATATGCTGAGTATCACAAACATATAAAGGATAAGTGTCAGACTCCTTATCTTGGAGAGGGTGGAGGATATCTGATTGGTTTTGAAACCTATGATAATCCAAATCAGGAATATCAATATGAAATGATAGTAATGGATCTTTCGCTGCTTGCTGCGGGTTCACCTACACCTTGGATATACACAACCGGACAACTAAGACTTCTTCCTGGAACTGATCCTTCAGACGGTAAGACAATGTGGACAGTTTGGCAGCCCGAATACGGATATTATCTGACATTATTCAGACTCCATGATGCAACAGGAGAAATTATAGACGAAGTTTGTTATGGATTTGAAAATATACCGGTTGTTAAGAAAAGTTGGGAAACAACGTATGGATATTCTGTTATAGAACCGTATTTGGATGACATTTTAAGAGTATCAACAAACTCTTCCATGTCAGATGAACAAAAGCTTAGAAGTGCATATTTGTATGTTGTAAATAATTTTACATACAGGAGTTTATCAGCAAATCATCCTGCTGAATTTACATCGGCAGAGTATTATGCATATAAGACGATGTCCACAGGATATGGAAATTGCTATGGATTTAGTGCAGTCTTTTACTATTTGGCACTCAAAATCGGATACGATGCCCAATGGTATTGCGGATCTGTTGGAACAAGAAAAGATCCTCATGGATGGGTTGAGATAGGAGGACTTATCTATGACACTGAACTTGAGCGTTATAATAATGTTAATTTGTATGGAGTAACTAACGGACACCCGTACAAGTATTGGTACTAATTAAAAGAGGACAGCCATGGTTTTTTCCGGTATAGCATTTATAAGTGTTTTCTTATTTGCGGTATTTGTGTTATATACACTTATACCGCAAATAAAAATTAAAAATATATTATTAATTATATTCAGTCTGATATTTTATTCCGTAGGTGAACCGAAATATGTATTTCTTATGATAGGTTCTGCTTTTTTTAATTATATATGTGGGATACTTGTATCAGGAAAATCAAAAAAGATATGGCTTGTTATTAGCATAGTGCTCAACCTGTCATGTCTTATTTTGTTTAAGTATTCAGCTTTTTTCATAAATGAGATTAATAAAATATCAGGTTCGGATATAAAGGCAGCACATATCACAATGCCGATTGGCATATCTTTTTTTACATTTCAAGCTATGTCCTATGTGATAGATGTATACAGAAAGGAAACACCTTATCAGAAAAATTTTTTAAATGTACTTCTTTATATATCATTTTTTCCGCAGCTTATCGCAGGTCCGATTATAAAGTATCATGATATGGAAAATGAGATAATCGAAAGGAAACAGAGTGTAGACGATATTGAATACGGTATAAGAAGATTTATAAAAGGCTTATCAAAAAAAGTGCTTATATCCAATACTATAGCTTATATAGTTGATAGTCTTATGGCTATGAGCTTTCCATGGACCTTTTTTTCTGCATGGGTTATGGCAATCGGATATACTCTTCAGATATACTACGACTTTAGCGGATACAGCGATATGGCTATAGGACTCGGGAGAATGTTTGGTTTTCATTTCAAAGAAAACTTCAACTATCCGTATGCTTCTTCTACGATAAAGGAATTCTGGAGAAGATGGCATATATCACTTTCCACATGGTTTAAGGAGTACGTTTACATACCTCTTGGGGGAAACCGCAGAGGTAAAAAAAGAACCTTTATCAACAAATATATCGTGTTTATACTTACCGGTATATGGCACGGAGCAAACTGGACATTTCTTTTTTGGGGACTGTTCCACGGACTCTTTATAACTCTTGAGGATACAAAACATCTTAGTATCAATAATATAAAATCAAAATTTATAAAGCACATATTTACCATGCTGGTAGTTATAGTTGCATTTGTGGTGTTTAGAGCCGATAGTATAGGTCAGGGTATCACGATAATCGTGCATATGTTTACCTTTAGGCAAGATGTGTATGCGGACAGTCTGGTTGTTTCACTTATGACGCCATATAATATACTTATGCTTTTGGCGGGAGTGATATGTTCTTTTCCATGGGTGATTCTTCTTAAGAATAAGATTAAAAAGACAGGCAGCACAGCGCTTACAAATGCTGCGCATATTATATCCGGTGTGATTTTGCTGCTTTTGCTGCTGCTATGTATGATGAGTCTTGCGTCAGGTTCGTACAATCCGTTTATATATTTCAGGTTTTGACATAAGAGGATTTTATAAGAAACGATAAAAAAGAAAATTAAAAGTAGATTAGTTTGGTTTAATTAATTAAACAAAAAGGAGGCAGGTTATGAAGTTTTATAAAATTATATACATAACAGTGTTTTTTATAATTATATCAATACCGTTTATAGCTATGCCTTTTTACAAGCAGCATGAAAATACGGAAAACAAGGTTTTACTTGAAAAACCGGAGCTAATCAAGGATGGAAAGTATAATATAAATTATCTGAGTGAATTAAAAAACTGGTACGAGGAACACTTTGCTTTTAGGCAGGAGATGGTAACAGCCAATGCATTATTAAAGGGAAAGGTATTTGGTGAATCAAGTGAGGACCTTGCTATAGTCGGAGAGGATGGATGGCTTTACCTTAAGGTGTCGATTGACGATTATCAGGGAACAAACCTTGCGAGTTTAATACATTAAGCGCCTCAACCAATGAAGAAACAACCTTAACATTTATATTAAGCTTATCCATATTT
>JAFUEG010000260.1 GCA_017464045.1 Lachnospiraceae bacterium | reverse complement strand
TATGCTGATAAGTACTATACGGAGGAAATGGACGAAGAGCTTACACGTATGTACGAGGACATTAAGGAGGGCTATAGACAGCTTATAAATGAGGCAGACTGGCTTAGCGAGACAACCAGAAAAGGACTGATAAAGAAGCTTGACAATATGTATTTTGTTAAGGGCGGCGGAACCCCGCATGAGGTGGATAAAAATGATGCAAAGCTTATCGGAGATGATGCCTTTATAACATATGTAAATGTTAATAAGGATAATTATAATAAAGAGCTTGATATGATAGGTAAGGCACATGACAAATCCGAGCCTATTATGTCTGCACAGACGGTTAATTCCATGTATGGTATAGACAATTCATTTAACATAACAGTGGCTATTATGCATGCGCCATACTTTGACGTAGATGAGGATTATTATACCAACCTCGGAGGACTTGGAATGGTAGTTGCTCATGAGATGGGGCACGCCTTTGATTCAAACTGTATCAACTATGATGCGGACGGTAATTACAATCCTGACTGGATAAGTAAGGAAGACAGGGAAGAGCTTGAAAACAGAATGGATAGGATGATTGAATATTATTCGACATTTACGATTATGGATATATATCATGTAAACGGTGAGCTTACCTGCAGTGAAAATTATGCGGATAAGGGTGGTATGGAGTGTCTTATGAAGATAGCAAAAACCGATGAGCAAAGAAGTAAAATTTTTGAAAATTATGCATATATCTGGTGCATGATGCTCGAGGATACTGCAGCGATGGATAAGCTTCAAACCGATGAACACAGTCCCGAGTGTATAAGAGTAAATGCAGTGCTTTCGTCAACGGATGAATTCTATGAGCTTTATGATGTAAAGCCGGGAGACGGAATGTATGTGGATCCTGAAGACAGAGTAAGCAGATGGTAAAAGGAGGAAGATAAGAAAATGCGTATAATGATAAAGCACACTTTAAAAAATATATTTTCAAAACCGCTTCGAACCTTGCTTTTATTCGTATGTATAGCAAGCTGTTCATTTTCGGCACTCCTTTGCATAGACATGTCCGGTTCGATGGAGTATCTCGTTAAGAATCTGCTTACTCAGGTAACAGGTACAAGCGATATCATCATAACGGATGAACTTGGAGTGGATGAAGCTATCCTGGACATGGATATACCGGTAAATACATTGCTTATAACCACAAGACAGGGCGGAAGCATAGAGATACCGGAAGGCTTTTACAACTATTTTCATTCGAAAAGCTATACTGTAGAATCTATGGATTTTGACATGGCTTATAAGATGCGTCTTATCGGAGAGAAAATTAACTTAAATGACGATGAGGCTGCTATATCGAAAAAGCTTGCCGGAAGCTATGGATTAAGTGTAGGTGATGAGCTTGTCTTATACAGTGATGCGGGTGAGGCTGTTTCATATAAGATAAGTGTGATTCTTTCTGAAAAAGGTATGGCAAACGGAGCAAACCTTGTACTTCGTAGTAAAGAGGGAATGCTTAAGCTTGATTTTGACGGAGAGCTTATATATGCGCAGGCTTACATAGATGTTTTGGATGATGATGAGGCGGACGAGGTTGTAGATATTCTTAAGGAGAGAGACTACAGAGCTGATGTCGGAAAGATTATAGATGACGATGAGATTAATGCTATGATTAAGATTATAACGCTTATCTTCCTTTTAATGTTTGCCGTGTGTCTGCTGTTGGTAATATTTGTAACCATGTCGGTTTCACAGCGTATAGTCAGTGAACGTATGTCAGTCGTGGGTACATTTAGAAGTCTTGGTTTATCTAACAGATTTACTACAGGATTTTTACTTGCGGAGACAGGACTTTACGGCTTGTTCGGAGGTATAATCGGATGCGTTCTTTATAAGATTGTGAGAAGCATTTTGCTTGGAGGTATAATATCGGTTGATTCAAAGGATGCAAGTGTTTCGGTAGATTTCGGAAAAACCGGAATAGGTGCTTATATAGCAGTTATACTGATTGCAATTTTCATAGAATGTATCTGTTCGATTAAGGAGATTGTTAAGGCATCAAGAACCTCTATCAGAGACATTATATTTGATAACAAGGATACAAAGTATAAGCTTAACAAGGTGTCCTATACCTTAGGTGCAATTATGATTCTTGTATCAATAGTTTTACTTGTTGTAACCGATAATATTGCGGCTATGTTTATAAGCTTTGCATTTATCATATTTGGAATTTCACTTTTATTTCCGGTTTTGCTTTGCCTTTGTTCAGGTCTTTTGGTAAAGCATTTTGATAAAAGGGAAAAGCCGGTTGCAAAGCTTGCAGCTCTTGAGTGTTTTGCAAGAAAAAGTACTGTAGGAAGCGGAGTACTTTGTATAACGGCAGCAGCACTTGCGATAGTACTTTTTATATTTGTAACATCGCTCGATGCGATATATGACATAAAGACCTTTGATGCCGATATCCAGATACAGCTTAATAACGATCAGAAGGCTTCGATGTTTTCTTACATAGATGATTTGGAAGGAGTAAGCAAAACTGAGACAGTTTATAAGGTTGAGAAAAAAATAACAATAAATGATTATACCAAGGATGTTAATATATTTGGATTTCCTAAAGAAGGTTTTTCGCTTTTGATCGGTATTAAAAATCTGCCTTCAGATATAGATAACGATACATTTTATATAGACAAAGCAATTGCAGATAAATTTGGTGTAAAAACGGGAGATGAGGTAGAGCTAACCTTTAATTCAGACAGTTACCTGCCTATCAAAAAGACACTTAAGGTCGGTGGATATATAGACAGTAATAATTATGATTCGACCTCTAATTCAATCGTAATATCGATGGATAATTATATAGATATATTTCATGATTATCCGAGTGAAATATATGTAAGATGTGACAACCCTGAGGAGATAAAGTCAAAGATTAAAAAATACTCAGGCACTGTTATATATGATGTTCTGACACTGGATGAATATAATGCCACTTGGGAAGGTAAAAAAACAGGTATGAAGTCCATGCTTATGCTTGTAATCATACTGGGAGTTGCGCTTACGGTAATCGGTATGATAAGTAATCAGCTTATCGGCTTTGAAGGAAGAAAACGTGAGTGTGCCGTGCTTATGTCGACGGCTATGACGAGGGATAAGCTCTCATTTATGTTTATCCTTGAGAGTATGATATCGTCGGCGATTGCACTTATAGTTTCTCTTCCTGCGGCAATTCTGGCATTTATTCCGTTTAGAAGACTTTTGAATTCGTTGGCAGGTGGGTTCAACGTATCCTATGATATAAAAATGTATGTGGTATTTCTGGTGATTTTGTGGGTGGTATTTACTTTGGTTTCGCTGTTCCCGGTTAGGTCACTCAGGAAGATGAAGATAGCGCTTCAGCTTAAGTATGAGTAGGTTGATTTACAGATTGATTATGAGTGAGATTTATATTTGTGATGTACGGCATAAGCTGTCAGGCAGGTTCAGTGTGATGGCTTTTGTAAAGATATAGTGTTTTTGGATGAAAGGAGCTTTGATATGAGCAGTATGATAGAAGTAAAGAATGTAAGTAAGACCTTTGGTAAGGGCGGCAGTGAAAATAAGGTTTTGACAGATGCGGGCTTTGAGGTTAAAAAAGGAGAGTTTGTATCTCTTATGGGTGCATCCGGAAGCGGTAAGTCAACACTTTTATACCTTATAGGCGGACTTGACAGAGAGTTTGAGGGAAATATATTGATTGACGGCGAGGATATAACCGAGATGTCAGAGAGAAAGCTGTCACAGCTTCGACTTGAAAAGATAGGATTTGTATTTCAGTTTTATAATCTGGTTCAGAATCTTAATGTGGAGGACAATATACTTCTTCCTCTTACCGTTAAGGGTAAAAAAAGGTCTGAGCTTGAGCCTGAATTAAAAGAGATACTTGAGATAACTGGTCTTACAGAAAAAAGAAAAGCCATGCCGGCAGAGCTTTCTGGCGGACAGCAGCAAAGAGTAGCTGTTGCCAGAGCGGTACTTGGTAATCCGGAGATACTTCTTGCTGATGAGGCAACCGGTAATCTTGATTCGGTATCCGGAACAGAGATTATGAATCTTTTTAAAAAGCTTAATCAAAAGAAGGGCATAACCATACTTCAGGTTACTCATTCCGCTGATTGTGCAGCATACGGTAATCGTACCATCAATATTGAAAACGGAAGAATCGTCTGATACAATTTGTTGCGGTAACAAAACTTTTGATTTAAAGTTTTTACGAAATACTTATTGATGAAGCGATGAGATGGCTTTATAATTTAGCAGTATTCTGAAACATAAAAAATATAGACGAGGAACAGTTCATGCTTATAGCTGTATGTGATGACGAAAAGATAATTAGAGAAAAACTTACAGATGCTCTTTACGGATTTTTTGGAAGACTCGATCTTACCTGCAAGGAATATGCGGATGGAGAAGAATTACTGTCTGATATAAAAAAAGGTGTAAGACCGGAGGCTCTCTTTCTTGATATCGAGATGCCTGTGCTTGACGGAATGAGTACTGCGGTAAAATTGCGTGAGCTTGATATCTATATACCTGTTATATTTCTTACCAGTCATACGGAGATGGCCATGGACGGTTATGAGGTATCTGCTTTTAGATTCCTTGGCAAGCCGGTGGATGAGACTAAGTTAAATAAAACCCTTTCGGATTTGAAGGAAAAGCTCATCGGAGGAAAGCACATCGTAATCAGATATGATGGTGAGGATGTTGTTGTTCCGGTGGATGATATAGTATACATAGAGGCGCAAAATAATTCTATAAAAATTGTACTTTCAAAAAGAGAATATACCATCCGCGGCAAGCTTGCCGATATGGAAAAACAGCTTTCCCTGATAACGGATTCCTTTTACAGAATACACAGAGGATATGTAGTAAATTTAAGACATGTGAAAAAGCATCACGGTAATGAGGTCATCGTTTCAAAGGATACTGCTTTACCGCTTAGCAGAAGCAGCATGGCTGATTTTAAGATACAGCTTTTGGAATATGTAAGAAACAGCGCGAGATAGTAAGAGCTTGCTTGAGATAGAAAGAAACAGCGCGAGATAGGATATAGATAATTTTAGATGTTGGACAATCTTTGATATTGTTTCAAAGAATGTGCAAGATAGGATTAGAAAATGTTACAGATAGTTTATGATTTGGTTTATTGCCTTATCGAAGGAACAGCATATACACTTTCAGCCTGGCTGCTTATAACAGGCTTTTTTGGTTATCCGTTAAAAAAAGAATCACACAGAAAAAATATGCTTATTACGGTTATTAGTATATATGCGATACTAAGTACAGTGCTTTGGGTTGTGACAGATAAGCAGCCTTTTGAAACAACGATAAGCGGAGCGCTGGTTTTATTTTTACTTATTTATTTTATCACGCAGCTTTTATGTAAAAAGCTAAAGGCATTTTTTATTACGCTTACTGCCTTTGAAGTTATAACTATTCTTTTAAGTATTTTAGATACATTTGATACTATGATTGAGGAAAGCGTAAATGCTCCGGAATATATGACAAAGGTTACGATGATATTATTGACCTTGTTTTTAATTCTTATAGTATGGAGTTTATCATTTCTTTCGAGCAGGAGAAGAAAAGGACCGATGACTTTTTCTCTGGTTGTGGCAGTTTTTCTGGTATTTCTTTTGATAGATAATGTTATCTTTTCGGTTCTTAAGATAGACAGATATTCCGATACGGAACCGTTGATTTCTCTTAGGTTTGTATATAACGGAGATATGGGCGGCAGGACATACAGTATAATTATGCTTGCCGTAACTGTAATCATTTTACTTATATCCATATTGCTTATCATAAAGGAATCTGAATCGATGTATTTTCGTGACAAAAATACCGTAAATGAGTACTATATCGAAGCCCAGAAGGAACACTATGAGGGGCTTATAGCTTCAAACCGTGAGATAAGAAAAATAAGACATGATTTAAAAAATCATACCTACTGTCTGCAGGAGTTATATAAGAGCAAGAGATACGATGAGCTTGGAAGCTACATCGAGGATATGGCCAAGCTGGTTGAGCAGGCTGACACAAGTGTGCATGCGGGAGATGAGATAGCGGATGCGATATGCTCGGAAAAGAAGCATAAGGCAACCGAAAAGGGTATAACACTTACGGTTGACGGCAAACTTTCGGGTGTTAAGCTTTCGGCACTGGATACCTGTACCATCCTTGCCAACATACTTGATAATGCAATAGAGGCAGTGGAAAAGCTTGATGAAAATAAAAAACATATTGAACTGACATTTAAAAGAAATGAAAACTATATGATAATCACTGAAACAAATCCGACACTCCACGAACCGGATATAAGGGACAATAATATTATCACAACCAAAAAGGACAGGTCCAACCACGGCTTTGGATTAATCAACATCAAAGAGACCGTCGAAAAATATGAAGGAGAATGTTTCCTGTCCTCAACAAAGGAAGAAAATTCTGATTATATATTCAAGATAGAGATAATACTTCCTATTAATCAGTAGCATATGATATATAGCTTGAGCCTTGATACATCTGTGACACAGGGTATAATTTTTAAAAATTTATATGACAGAAAAAGATACTCAGGAGGTTGTTACAACAATTTGACCCGATTTGTGTTAAATCAGCAATGAGTACTTGAATTGATTTTGCACGATTAAAACCAATATGTTTGAGCGAAGCGAGTTTATTGGTTTTGTGCAAAATCAAAGAAAGTACGAGTGCACTGATTTCACAAATTGTTGGTTAGTTGTAATGACCTCCTGATTTTCTTGTCTGGCATATGATAGAACTTTGTTTATACCCTGTGTCATAGATGTATCAAGGCTCACAGTGTTTTATTGAATTTCTTCCTGCCACTTGTCTAAGACTTCAATGCATGTGTCTACGTCTATATCATTACATGCGTTTTTAAGAAGCTTGGCATATTCTTTTTGACCTTCAGGAAAATCAAAGCACATGATTTCATTGCATATGCTCTCCATCTCATCTGCATCAAGGTTATCAGCCGCATCACGAAGCTTATTAAATAACTGGTCGAGTTTTACGTAGTCAACAGGCTCTTTCATGGTCTCTTCTTTTTCCTCAAAGTATGGAGCAAGTATCGGTTCGTATGAAAGATATTTTTTCAAAGCAGCATCCGAATTGGCACGTATATAATCTATATCACCGGATTTGCCGGCGGCTTCAAGCTTTGCAGCCATCTCTGAAAGAGCAAATGCGCCTATCTGCTTTGAGGAACTTTTTAATGCATGAACCTCAATGGTATATGAGCTCCAATCTGCATTATCAAAATGTTTTTTTATTGTGGCTGCCTTTGAATTGATTACTCTGTTATATTCCTTTAGGACATTCCAAAAGAGCTTTTCATTTCCGAGTAATTTTATGGCAGAGCCGGTATCTAAATCGCCTATTTGAATATTGTTTTTGGAGGCTTGTTCTTTAGCTTTATGATTTATCTCATCTTCGGTTTTCGTTTGGATTTTATCAGCAGGAAGCCATTTTTTTATTACTGAAATTAAAGTCCTTACCTCTATAGGTTTTGCAATAAAATCATCCATTCCCGCTTCGATAAACATATCCTTTGCATTGCCTATGGCATTGGCAGTAAGTGCGATGATCGGAATGTCTTTATATTCGGGAACTTCATCTCTTATAATTTTAGTGGCTTCAATTCCATCCATTTCAGGCATCATATGATCCATAAGAATTATGTCAAATTTCTTTTGCTTTACCTTCTTTATGGCTTCTTTTCCGATGGTAGCGGTTATCGTGTTAAGCTGTAAAGGTTCAAGTAATCCTTCTGCAACAGTGAGATTAACGATGTTGTCATCAATTATAAGAACCCATGCATCCTTAGCTGTATAATCGATATCGTCATCAGACTTGACTGAACCGGAAGAAATAAGCTTTTCCTTGTTAAATATCATTGAAAGGTTAAGAGCTGATAAAGGCTTTTTGACAACCAAAAGATTTTGGATATCAAGCTTTTTATCCTGGATAAATTCGGAGACAAGAACAGCATTTAATTCAGGATGTGATTCTATAAAGGCTTTTCTTTCGTCTGTAAGCATAGCTTCGTCTATGAATAAGAAATAATCCATCTCCGGTTTCATCTTATAAAGCGATTCGAAACCGTATTTTAAGTTTGCATCTTCTTTTAAATCGTAGTTTAGTATGCCGAATTTTTCAGTATCCTTTATAAATTTTTCAGACATCCTTTCACTTTTAAACATACATAATGCGCATATTTTTTTTGGCTCATTTACCTGCATGGCAGGAGTCGGATCATTTATGTCCTGAGGAATCTCAAAGGTAAAGGTTGAACCCACGCCGTATGTACTTTCAACATTTAGATAACCGCCCATAAGATCTATGAGCTGATTGGTTATGGCAAGGCCGAGGCCGGTACCTTCTACGTTACGGTTTCTTGTACTGTCAACCTGTGAAAATGATTCGAATATAGTCTGCAAATTATCTTCTTTAATGCCGATGCCGGTGTCTTTGACTGATACCGTTAGAGCTCCTTCGGTATCGCTTTGTTTTTCAAAACGGACGATGATATCTATCTCGCCTTCATTGGTGAATTTTACTGCATTGTTTGCAAGATTTATAAGAATCTGACGTATTCTTATATTGTCGCCATACAAAAGTGAAGGTATATCCGGTGAGATATCCAAAAAGAGTTCAACATTTTTATCCACTACACGGGTCATCATTATATTGATTACATCATTAAACAGTGAGAGAGTATCATATTCGATAGGAATTATATCCATCTTGCCGGATTCGATTTTGGAGTAGTCGAGAATGTCGTTTATTATTGTAAGAAGAGCACGGCTGGAGGATTTGATCTGATTGATATATTCTCTGGCATTTGGAGAAATGTCCTCTCTTAAAGCCATTTCCGACATACCGATAATTGCATTCATAGGTGTACGGATTTCATGACTCATATTTGCCAGAAAGTCTGTTTTCATCTGGGCAGCGTGAGCTATCTCGACATTTGCCTCAATTGCCTGATGTTTGCCCATTGCCATATCGGATAAAACAGAGGCGATTGTAAATAAAAACTCTGTAGCATTATCGATTCTTTCCTTTGGGATAACCTGAACTTTTTCAATTGCAGCCCAGTATTCATCAAAATCAACGCCTATTTCTTCGGCAACTTTTCTGATTTTATCTGGATCAGGCTTTTCGGTGAGTACCTGACCGCCGATAAAGCTTCCGATCATCTCACCGTTTGCTATAATTGGCGCAGCAAAATCTATAAGACCGGAATGACAGAAGTAGGAAGTTGGTTTTCCGCTTTCCTGTGTCATAACCGCTCCGAAACGATCACACTCTTCACATCTGGCACAGCCTATGGTCGACTGACGGGTATATTTCATACAGTATTCGGTAAAGTTTGAACCCTCTGTAACAGGGTGACCTGTTGAGTCGGTTGTGAGCGCAGCCATGCCAACCATATTTGAAAATGCATCTTGGATTTTTTGAAGTGTTGACTGCTCTATAAGATCAGTAAGATATAAGGATGCCATATTATACCTCCGGATTTATCACATTTTAATTATTGTAAAAAAGGTTCAATTGTTTTTATGAGTGAATCATATTCAACCGGCTTAAGTAAAAAGCCCTGCGGTTTTAGTTCGAGTACATTCATTACTCTTTCCTTGTCAGCTACACCGGTTAAAAAGATGATAGGAGTATTTTCATTTCCGGTGATTTCACGTATCTTTTTAAATACCGTTGGACCATCCTCGTCAGGCATTTCATAATCGAGAAGTATGAGGTCGGTATGTTTTTTCTCCAAAAATTTATAAGCAACCTTTCCACCTTTTGCAGTGGCAATATCATATATCTCGTGAAGATGATCTTTGATAACCTTAAGCATAAGAGAATCGTCATCTATGACAAGAATGTGTTTTTTTTGAGGTTGAGTGAAAATCGTGTTATTTGCTATAAGCTCATCAATGTTAGACTGTCTTTCGGACATAAGTGTTTCCGGAACCTGATCATAAAGGTCATCAATATTGGTAATGAAGTTATCGGAATACGGTTTTTCAGATGCATTTAAATTTGTATCGGAATGTTTTTTTTCTTCGGAATGAGCATATTCAGCTTCAAGATTTTTAAGTGTATTTATGGCTGCCGCAAATTCTTCATCTTTAATTTCAAAGTCGTCAAATTTGTCAGAAAATTCATTATCCGGTAAGGTCTCAAGAAAATTTGTTAAAGCAGTTCG
>JAFUEG010000259.1 GCA_017464045.1 Lachnospiraceae bacterium | reverse complement strand
TTTTTCCTTCTAATTCATCAGCATTACCTGCTCTGTTAAAATCATCTCCATTTAAAAGATATACATTTGACATGAATTTATAATGCCACAAAGGCGAATTCTTTTTCAAATAATCCGCCTCTCCGGTAACATATATAATATTGGTATTTTTTAATTTTAAGAGAATTTTGTCTACAGAATAGATCTCATCCTCAGTGGGAACATGATCAAATAAATCTCCTGAAATAAACAAAAAATCTACAGGATTAAGTTCAAGATAATCTATAAAAGAAGTAAATGTTTCATATATTTCTTTTTCTCTTACTTTTCCCCAGGCTTTATCCGCATCCGGCTTAGCACCAAGATGCACATCAGCTATATGTGCAAAATTCATATATTTCTCCTACGCTGTTTACTCATGGAAACGAAGCATACGCATAGAATTAAGAATTGCAATAACCGAAACACCAACATCTGCAAATACGGCAAACCACATACCTGCTATGCCAAGCACACCAAGTACCATGGCTAGAAGCTTTACTCCAAGGGCAAATACAATATTTTCCAAAACAATTCGAAGAGTCTTTTTACCAATGGTATTTACCGTTGCAATCTTCTTTGGATTGTCATCCATAAGTACAATATCTGCTGCCTCAATAGCCGCATCCTGTCCGAGTGCCCCCATCGCAACTCCGACATCCGCTCTTATAAGTGACGGAGCATCATTTATTCCGTCTCCTACAAATATAACCTTTGCCTCTTTGTCTTTATCCTTCTCCTCTTTCATAATAGCTTCAAGCTTGCTAAGCTTATCTGCCGGAAGAAGCTCACTGTAGACGGTATCAATTCCAAGCTCACTGGAAACCGCGTCAGCGGTTTCTTTTCTGTCACCGGTAAGCATAACAGCATTAACAATCCCCTGTGACTTAAGCCTTTCTATAGCAGCTTTTGCATCCTCTTTTACAGTATCTGAAATAGTAATAAAGCCAAGGCATTTTTCTTTTTTTGCCACGTATACAACCGTTCCATAACTATTTGTTTTTTTCTCAACCGGTTTAACACCCATATCAGATAATAATTTCTTATTACCTACATATACTATATTACCATCTATTAGCGTAAGTTCAATACCTTTTCCTGCAATTTCATTAGAATTTTTTATTTTTTCGTTATCAATTACACCGCCTCTTTTTTCAAACTCCTCTTTAATTGATATTCCAATAGGATGATTGGAATAGCTTTCTGCATAAGCAGCGAGAGAAAGGAGCTCATCTTCACTTATATCATTCTCCGTCACAGTCTCATTTACCGCAAAAACACCCTTAGTAAGAGTTCCTGTTTTATCAAAAACGATAGTATCAGCTTTGGCGATTGACTCAAGATAATTACTTCCTTTAACCAATATACCATGATTAGATGCCGCACCTATTCCTCCAAAGAAGCTTAAAGGAACTGAAATAACCAAAGCACAAGGGCAGCTTATAACAAGAAATATAAGTGCTCTTCCAATCCACATGGTAAAGCTTTGACCAAGTATAAGCGGTGGCAAAAATGCTACTACGACAGCAGCAAAAACCACAAACGGAGTATAATATTTTGCAAATCTGGTTATAAAGCTTTCCTGACGTGACTTTCTGGTGCTGGCATTTTCAACCATATCAAGAATTTTCGCAACCGTAGATTCTCCGAATTCTTTAGTAACCTTAATCCTGAGTCTTCCCTGTTCATTTATGCATCCACTAAGAATCTCTTCACCCTCGGTAACTCTTCTTGGAACAGATTCACCGGTCAACGCAGATGTATTAACAAAGCTCTCTCCCTCTATGATTACTCCGTCAAGAGGTATCTTTTCTCCTGCCAATACAACGATAACATCATCAACCTTAACTTCCTCCGGATCAACCTTCTCAAGTTCCCCATCCCTTTCAATATTGGCATAATCAGGACGAAGCTTAACCAAAGAAGTTATAGCAGTTCTCGATTTATTTACTGCTATATTTTCAAACAGCTCACCTATCTGGTAGAAGATCATAACCGCTGCCGCCTCAGTATATTCACCTAATGCAAATGCACCGATAGTAGCAAGTGTCATAAGAAAGTTTTCATCAAACACACGACCGTTTAATATATTTCTTCCGGCCTTTTTAAGTACCTTTAATCCAACTATAAGATATGGCACAAGATATGCTGCTGTCTTAATAAGTCTTACGGCATAGCCCGGCAATTCATCAAGCGAGCCTTCAATAACCTTAAATATAATGCTTATTATAGCCATTAAAATTATGCTTATTATTATATTTCTTAAAGTTCTTTTTTGCTTCTTGTTCATATCTTCAAGCCCTTTCATTTATACCGCTAAAACACCATACCAATTTTAAAGTCAATAAATAATCCTTATGCACCTTAGAACATCTATCAATAATTCCGGCTATTTTTTTTAAAGCACTACCTCACAGTCAGAGTCAACCTTTTTAATAGCCTTAACAACCTGCTTCATAATCTTATCAAACTTTTCTTCATCAGCTTCAATTGTAAGCTTTTGAGCCATAAAGCTAACGGTAGCCTCCTCTACTCCTTCAAGCTTTTTGATAGCCTCCTCCATCTTGGCTGCACAGTTTGCGCAATCAAGGTCAATTAAATCAAATCTCTTTTTCATATTTTTTCTTCCTTTCTGTTTTTAATTATCAATACTCTTATTTTTTATTATTATGTGTAACAAAAGATTTCAAATTATATCAAGTCTTATATCACATTTTTTATATATCTGTAAATTACTCTGATATATGTTCTATTCCCATCTTTATAATACTTCCAACGTGCTCATCATCTAATGCATATATTATCTGTTTTCCGTCCCGCCTGTTTTTTACAAGCTTGGCATTTTTTAGAATCTTTAACTGATGTGAAATCGCCGATTGTGTCATATTGAGTATCTCAGCTATATCGCATACACACATCTCAGCTTCAAATAAAGTATAAAGAATCTTTATCCTCGTAGTATCCCCAAAGACTTTAAAAAGCTCTGCCAGATCATATAAAGCTTCTTCTTCCGGCATATCCATGGATACCGCATCAACTATGCTGTTATGCACCTCTGTCACATCGCAGCAGGCTTCATGCTTTTCATCAGCTTTCATGGCAACCTCCTCTTTTTGGTTTTATTTATCTTCATATGTTTTTTAATAACAACAATCAAAACAAAAATTAAACATATGAACGATTGTTCATATGTTTAATATACTCGCACAAATCATATTTGTCAATATTAAATTATAGTTTTTTATAATTTCATAATGAAAATTTTCCCATATACTAATTTATGTATTTATTTAATTATCTATGTCTTTTAAAAGCTCTGTAACCTTTATTACCTTATCCTCATAAATCTTATAATGACCAAATACCTCTACTGCTTTCTTATAACATAAAAGCGCATTTTTCAAATCGCCCATATCGAAATATACATTTCCCTTTTCATCCCATGCATCCGCACTCTGGATAAAGCAGTCAAGTGGTCTTCTCTTACATTCAAAGGATTTATTTACAGCATCAAGAGCCTTCTCATAATCTTTAAGACCTCTGTACATCTCCGAGCATCGTGTATATGCCCATACACTGTCGGCATCCTCACATTGTTCCATAGCTACATCTCTGTATATTTTGTATTCTTCCTTGAAGACATCATCTGTTTTTCCTAAAGCTATAAGAAGCGTCTGACATATAAAAGCATCTCTGTCCTTATCTATCTCAAAGCCCTTAAGAAACATTTCCTTTGCTTCCTCATACATTTCATGCTCAAGGTATATATTACCCATAGACCTGTATATGAGAACATCCTCCGGCATATGTTTTATGGCAAGTTCAAACATCTCACGAGCTTTGTCAACATGATTCTCATTACCATAAAAACAACATAAATTACCTATACAGGATTGAAGTCTATTGTCATCCTTTACATTTTCTATACAATCAAGAAGAAGCTTTTCGCATCCTGCAAAATTATCCATCCTTATCATAAGCTCTGCATAATCTATAAGATAATCTGTATCAACCTCATAGCCGTATTCATCCTTACAGCCTTCATATACCTTTATGCTTTCCTCAAATCTTCCCATACACGAAAGTGCTGCAGCCTTACCCATGTAAGCATGCAATCTGTTTCTTTGATTTTTTGAAAGCGAAATAACCTTTTCGTAGCAATCAACCGCTCTTTCAAAGTCGCTTATGATATGGCAGTCATCACCCAGCTTATTTAAGAAAAAAATATCATCAGGCTCTTCCTTAAGCACCTCTTCATAATAATGAATAGCTTTTTCTTCCTCACCTGCGCGTTCAAGATTTCTGGTCAACAGCCAGTATGTATTGTTATAATCATCCATGTCTGTATTTTCATGATTATATTTCTTATCAAGAATTCTATAAAGAATTTCATTTGACTCATC
>JAFUEG010000258.1 GCA_017464045.1 Lachnospiraceae bacterium | reverse complement strand
TTCTTTTTAGCATCTATTTCATCTGAATCAGCGTAGATGCTTTCGGCATCTGCTATGGCACATATAACTATTTTTTCCTTCATATAGTTTTCGACCATGGTACTTATATATTCTCTAAAATCATCTTCACTGGAAAATCCATAGTAAACAGAGACATATGTTGCGAGGTCTGTACTGTAATTTTTTGCATATGATTCCACTTCGGAAATAGTTGAATTTATTAGTTCTTCCATATCTTGAGTTGGATATTCATTTATGGTTGCATTATCAATTACAGTTGTAATAAGAGTATTTTTGTTGGTTGTTTCATCGCTTGATTTGTAGCTCTCAGTGAGATTATCGCGAATCTGCTGTTCATACTCGGCAATTGATGACGCATCAGTATTAGATGCTACAAATGCATCGGTGTATTCCGGATATACTGTTTCCTGTATAGAATTAAGAGTTACTGCAAAAACGGCTTCTACACCGGCTAAATCAGGGTTTGGTGTGTAATCATCAGGAAATGTTGCGGTGACGTCAAATTTATCACCTACCGAGTGACCAACAATCTGGTCCTCAAAATCATCGATAAATGTACCTGAACCAAGAGTGAGATCATAGCCTGCTCCTCCTGAGTTGCCGCCATCAAATTCAACTCCATCAACGCTTCCGACAAAATCAATGTTAACAGTGTCTCCGAGCTTTGCTGTTCCTGTGGTTAATGAATTAGTAGTTGCATACGAAGATAAAAGGCTGTCTACCTGCTGATTAATCATATCATCAGTTATTTCTGTTGACACAGCGTTGTATTCGATGCCCTTGTAATCACCAAGAGTACAGTATTTGGAGTATTTTTTTACCATATTGTTTAATCTTCTTTCGCTGTTTTCATTTCCACAGCCGCTAAGCAGTACAAGTCCCATGGTAAGAATGAGAATTCTGCTTATTTTTTTCATTTTTTTCATAATAACTATTTCCTTCCGTATTAAAGTATGATAAATTGTTCCTTAACTTTATATCACACTTTTAGATAAACATAAAGTGGGAAATAATTTGAATTCATACTAATTTCACACTTTTACACATTTTCTTGATTAAAAAGTCAAAAAATAACAATATCTTGAGAAATATTCAGAAAAAAACACAATATTTAGTAGACAAAGTAAAAACGTGGTGCTATAATATGTTCTTGCAAGGGGATTTATTTTCCAATAATTGTTTAGGAGATGTACTATGAAGGTTATTAAAAGAGATGGTCATACCGTAACCTATGACCGTTCAAAAATTGTTACAGCCATTCAGAAGGCAAACGCTGAGGTAGAACCGTGTGAAAAAATCTCAGATGAAAAAATCGAAGAAATCGTTCAGGGGATTGAAGCAAAAAATCGTAAGAGAATGTTGGTAGAGGATATTCAGGACATCATCGAGCAAAAACTCATGGATGATCGTAAGTTTGTGCTCGCAAAGACCTACATTATATATAGATATACCAGAGAGCTTGTCCGTAAGGCCAACACTACTGATGATTCGATACTGAGTCTTATTCAGAATCGCAATAAGGATGTCATGGAGGAAAATTCCAACAAGAATGCAACTGTTGCCTCTACTCAGAGAGACCTTATAGCAGGTGAGGTATCAAAGGATCTTACTAAGAGAATTCTTCTTCCTGAGAAGATTTCAAAGGCACATGAGGAAGGCGCAATTCATTTCCATGATGCAGATTATTTTCTTCAGCCGATATTTAACTGCTGTCTTATCAATATAAGTGATATGCTTGACAACGGTACTGTTATGAACGGAAAGCTTATTGAAAGTCCTAAGAGCTTTCAGGTTGCATGTACTGTTATGACACAGATTATTTCATCTGTTGCAAGCTCACAGTATGGTGGACAATCAGTTGATATAAAGTGCTTAGGCAAGTATCTCCGTAAGAGCTACAATAAGTATAAAGGAAGACTTGTTGAAGAGTATGGTGATAAGATAGATGATGAGATTCTTGAACAGATGGCTCAGGAAAGATTAAATGACGAGCTCCGTTCCGGTGTACAGACTATTCAGTATCAGATAAATACTTTGATGACTACTAACGGACAGTCGCCATTTGTTACACTTTTCCTTAATCTTGATCCACAGGATGAGTACATTGAGGAAAATGCAACTATAATAGAAGAGATTCTTCGTCAGAGGCTTGAAGGAATCAAAAATGAAAAGGGCGTATATGTTACGCCTGCATTCCCTAAGTTGGTATATGTTCTTGATGAGCATAACTGCTTAAAGGGCGGCAAGTATGATTATATTACTCAGATGGCTGTTAAGTGTTCAGCAAAGAGACTTTATCCTGATTATATCTCAGCTAAAAAGATGAGAGAAAACTATGAAGGAAATGTATTCTCACCTATGGGCTGTCGTTCATTCCTTTCTCCTTGGAAGGATGAAAACGGTAATTATAAGTGGGAAGGACGTTTCAATCAGGGTGTTGTAAGTCTGAACCTTCCTCAGATTGGTATCCTTGCAAAGGGTGACGAGGACAAGTTTTGGAAGATACTTGATGAAAGACTTGAGCTTTGCTATGAAGCGCTTATGTGCAGACACAATGCTCTTATGGGTATAACCTCAGATGTAAGTCCTGTTCATTGGCAGTACGGTGCTATAGCAAGACTTAAGAAGGGCGAAAAGATTGATCCGCTTCTTTTAGATGGTTATTCAACTATTTCACTTGGATATATAGGTGTATATGAGGCTACCAAGCTTATCACAGGCGTAAGCCATACAGAACCGGATGGCGAGGCATTTGCACTTAAGCTTATGAAGAAGCTTCGTACCACATGTGATAAGTGGAAGGCAGAGACCGGACTTGGATTCGGACTTTACGGAACACCTGCAGAGAGCCTTTGCTACAGATTTGCAAGAATTGACCAGGAGAGATTCGGTACTATACCTGATGTTACTGATAAGGGTTATTATACTAATTCGTATCATGTCGATGTACGCGAGAAGATTGATGCCTTCAGTAAGTTCAGATTTGAGAGCCAGTTCCAGAAGATTTCTTCCGGTGGTGCAATCTCATATGTAGAGATTCCAAATATGAGAAATAATCTTGAGGCTCTTGAAGAGGTAGTAAGATTCATATATGACAATATTCAGTATGCAGAGTTTAATACTAAATCAGATTACTGTCATGTATGCGGATTTGACGGAGAGATAATCATCAATGATGATAATGAGTGGGAGTGCCCACAGTGCGGTAACAAGGATCATTCCAAGATGAATGTAACAAGACGTACCTGCGGTTACCTTGGCGAGAATTTCTGGAATGTCGGAAAGACAAAAGAGATAAAGTCAAGAGTGCTGCATCTGTAATTAAAAGACCTTGAAAAAGTGGGGATAATTTACACGATGATTTCAAAGGTCGAAATTCATCAAATAAGATTAAATTTCATACCTAAGTCTTGAGTAATCAGGACTTAGGTATTTTAGCCTAAAGGCTTTTGGGAGGATTTTACATATGAACTACGCAGATATAAAGAGGATAGATCTAGCAAATGGACCGGGTATAAGAGTTTCTCTTTTTGTTTCAGGATGTAATCATCATTGCAAGGGGTGTTTTAATCCTGAAACATGGGATTTTGCCTACGGAAATCTTTTTACTGAAAAGGAAATGGACGAAATAATAGAAGAATTAAGACCGGCACATATCAAGGGGTTTTCACTTCTTGGAGGAGAACCGTTTGAATATGTAAATCAGCAGGGGGTTTTACCGCTTTTAAGAAGGATAAAGGAAGAACTTCCTAATAAGGATGTTTGGTGTTATACAGGATTTTTATTTGATAAGGATATTAAAGAAAAGATGATGGTCAAATGGCCTGAAACAAGAGAAATGATAAAATATATAGATATACTCGTTGATGGAAAATTTGTAGAGGAACTGAAGGATTTAAAGCTTAGATTTAGAGGATCTTCTAATCAAAGAATTATAGATGTGCAAAAATCTCTTGAAAGTAACGAAGTTGTATTGTGGGATCAGCCGCTTTCGATAGAATAAATCTAAGTTTGCTTTAGATATATGTCCTTAAATTTTAGAGCATAAGCTAATAAAATTACAAATAAATATGATTTAAAAAATGTGATACATTACAATAACCAGCGGAATACAAATATGAAACAGAAATAGAAAGGTAGAGAACGATGGATAAAGAAACTATAAAGATTACATATTTATCAGATAAGATTGACAGATTAGAATATATAGAAGGAAAGTCCGATTGGATTGACCTTAGATGTGCCGAAGAGGTCATATTAAAAAAAGGAGAATTTAAACTCATAAATCTCGGAGTATCAATGTGTCTTCCGGATGGTTATGAGCTGATTATAGCACCGAGAAGCTCTACATTTAAGAATTTTGGAATTATTCAGACCAATTCCATAGGTGTTGTTGATGAGTCCTACGGAAAAAATTCATCTGACGATGTGCTTATGATGCCGGTGCTTGCTATGAGAGATACGGAGATTCATATAAACGACAGAATATGCCAGTTCAGGATACAAAAGCACCAGCCTCAGATAGTATTTGAGACAGTTGAAGCAAGAGGCGGTCAGGCAAGAGGAGGATTTGGTTCAACAGGAACCAATTAATTTTACGGGGGAGAATATATCATGGGAAGAAATTGCATTGTTGCACAATCCGGTGGACCTACTGCGGCGATAAATGCATCGCTTGCAGGTATTATATCTGCAGTCAAAGCAAGTGAAAAATATGACAAGCTTTATGGTTCAATTCATGGAATTCAGGGAGTTTTGAGAAAAAAATTTATGGATTTGTCAGAGCTTGATGAGGATTTTATAGAAAGGCTTTCTGCTACACCGGCTATGTATCTTGGTTCATGCAGATTTAAGCTGCCTGATATGAACGAGGATGAGAAACCTTATAAGGATATATTTGAGGTTTTTGAGGAGTATAATATAGGAGCTTTTTTCTATATAGGCGGTAACGATTCTATGGACACGGTTGCGAAGCTTTCAGCCTATGCTGAAAAGATAGGAAGCGGTATCAGGATTGCAGGTATACCTAAAACCATAGACAATGATTTGTTGGTAACAGACCACACACCGGGATTTGGATCTGCAGCCAAATATGTCGCATCAAGTATCAGAGAGATAGCATATGACACTTATATTTATGATGTAAAAAGTGTGACGATTGTCGAAATAATGGGACGTGATGCGGGTTGGCTTACGGCAGCATCGGTACTTGCACGTAACGAATTTTCTGAGGCACCGCATCTTATATATCTGCCGGAGGTCAGTTTTGACAAGGGACAGTTTATCAAAGATCTTGAGCATGAATTTGAAAAGCATAAGAATATTATAGTTGCTGTATCAGAAGGAATACATGATAAGGATGGCAATTATATAGCAGCGAGTACAGCCAGGGAAGATAAGTTCGGACATGCCCAGCTAAGCGGAGCAGGTAAGGCTCTTGAATATCTTGTCAAGGAAGAGCTTGGCGTAAAGGTACGTTCGGTTGAGATAAATGTACTGCAGAGGGCAGCAGGACATATGGCTTCAAAAACCGATTTGGAGGAATCCATAAGTCTTGGAAACTCGGCAGTTTCATTTACAGAGGCAGGCGAAACCGGCTTTATGACAGTTATCAAGCGTTTATCTGACGAACCATATACCTATGAGATTGATTTCTCGGATGTGTCCAAGATAGCAAATGAGGCAAAGGGAGTCCCTGTTTCCTGGATTAACGAGGCAGGAAATGATGTTACAGATGAGCTTATAGCTTATGTAAGCCCTCTTGTTGAAGGCGAGGTAGATGGATACTACAAGAATGGAATAGTTGATTATGTACCTATTCCACATCTGGTAAAGTAGTTTGTTTTAATTGACAATTATCCGCATAAATGATATTATTTCATTTGTGTTTTGCAGTTGTGGCGGAATTGGCATACGCGCATGATTCAGGTTCATGTCCACTTTCGTGGGTGTGGGTTCAAGTCCCATCAACTGCATTAAAAAGGTATATCCTCTGGATATACCTTTTTTAATGCAGTTAGACCTTGAACCCGTAGGTTCAAGGTCTCGCCTACCGGCTCGGTCGGTGCAAAACGCTTGCCGCAGGCAAGCAGCACCCCATCAACTGCACTTCTCAAAACCGCATAAATACGTGGATTTAGTTGGATGTTTGTGAGGCTTTGAATACACTAAAAATAATGAACAAGGAGGAAGCTGGATCGTGGCATTTTTCCTTTAATTGTTATAAAAAAGAAGTATTACTATATTGACATAAAAGAAAATTTGGGTTATCTTAAAATTGCATAAGAAATTATGTATTATGGTTGCCGCCATGCGAAATGGGAACTTTATCAGATGGGAGCCCTACCATATAAAACAAATGGGAACTTTATCAGATGGGAGCCCTACCATATAAAATAAATGGGAACTTTATCAGGCGGGAGCCCTACCGCGCAAAAGGCTTATAAGGAGCTGTGGGATTCCACAGTTCCTTTTTTACTTATTATGAGGATTGATGAAAATGCAAAAATTAGACTTATATTACATAGATTTAAAATACATACGAGACTTATCAAAGACTGATGATAATGTTATGTCCATATCTCCACAACGGTCAAAGGAAAACCGCCCATTTTTAGGTGTAATAACGGTTATCGGTGAACAACAATATTGTATTCCTTTGACCTCTCCAAAAGATAAGTTCAAAAATAAGAAAAGTCAGGTCGATTTTATCAAAATATATGATGAATCAAAAAAAGAAGCTGACGGTCAACCTAAACTAATTGGAATTCTCAATATAAATAATATGATTCCTATTAACAATAATGTTATATACAAAGTAGATCTTAAAATACATACGAATGATTCGGTGGATATAAAGCATCATAAAGCGCTTATGCAGAAACAACTTGCTTGGTGTCGTAATCACGTTGATACAATTGTAAATCGTGCAAATAAAGTCTATAAGTTAGTCGTTAATGAGCCGGATAAAAATAGGAATCTTACAAAGAGAAGTTCAAACTTTAAAGCACTTGAACGTATATTATCTAAACGCTTTGAATGAGTAAAAAACTAAATAGTTTCTACAATTTCTTTTAAAAAAGTTGGGATTATAACTAAAAAGGTTGGGAAAAAAAGTAAGGAAAAGCCACGATAAAATGTAAGAATAATGCGTATAATAAACGAAATGAGAGATAAGGTGCTTCCTAAAGATTCAAACCCTTGTGATTATATTGATTTGCCTATGTTTAGGCATTTATGTGCAGAAGAAGAGGGTAAAACGGCAGAAGAAAGGACACTGTCTGACAAGGAACGAAAGGTTTTGCTTGATAAACTTCATAATCCTAAAGCAAAAAATGTAAATATGGTTGCTAACTTTGCGATTGAGCTTGCACTTTATACGGGTATGAGAGTAGGTGAGTTAGCAGCGTTAAGGTGGGAAGATATAAATACAAAGCAGGAGTATATAAGGATATGTCACTCTGAAAAACGTGACAGGGAAAATAACACGACATTTATATCAACCACTAAAAATGATAAAGTGAGAATACTTCCTTTGACGGATGAGATAAAGGATGTATTAAAAAGGACAAAGGAATATGAGTTGTCCAAAGGATATCTGGGTGAGTTTGTATTTCAAAATGAAACCGGAAGAATACATGCAACGATTATCTCAAAATGCGCAAGAGCAAAGACAAGGTCGGATGATTTCACTAATCAAAAGTCTATCCATGCAATAAGACGAACACTTAATTCTAATATGAGATGTGCCGGAGTATCAGCTACGGCTGCATCATCATTGCTTGGACATACCGTAAGAGTCAATGAGTATAACTATACTTATGACACGATAGATATGTCCACAAAGAAAATGTATATCGAAAAAGCAGGCAAGATTATTTAGGCGTATAGAGGAATTGTGAATACTCAAAGCCTAAATTTGAATACACAGTTTTGTAAGACCGCATAGATAAAGGGCTTACAAGGTGTGTAGGTGGGTTCAAGGTCTCGCCTAACGGCTCGGTCGGTGCAAAGCGGGTGTCCACCGGACACCCTGCACCCCATCAACTGCATTTTTCTCTTGAAAAAATGAATAAATATGGTATAATAAAACCATATTAATAATATACGAATTGCATATATCTGGAGTGTGCGAGAACTCCTGTTAATTTTGAACCTACATTTACTTTTAACGGGATACCTATATTTGTAGATGGATGTCAGGCCTCGTTTCGGTGGAAGGCAGAAGTCTATGTGCGGTTGCCCACCTAGCATTGCTAGGAGTCAAAAGGCAGGAAACGGCACTCCGGATATATTATTATATAGGATAAATTTATGAAGTCGAAATTTAGAAACATTATATTTGTTATGCTGATACTGACAGTGATTTCAGTAGTCACAGCAGAAATAAAATCCCATATTAATAGTAAAAAACAGGATAATGATACAACTGCAGAGGAACAAAATGATATTGATTATAGCCTTTATTATACGTTTTCTGATATTAAAGGTGATGTTGCGTTTCTTGCAGGAAGTGATAAGCAGGCTGAAAGTCTTTCAAGATTGGTTGATGCACTTAATGAGAGCAAACCTGTTGATGTTACATATATTAAATCAGTATGTCAAACTATAGGCGCTGACAGTAGTGTTTATTCAGATATCATAGGAAGTTATAAGGATGATGATTATGTAACAAAAGAACAGTTTGATAATATATATGCCAATATAGAGAGTTCCGGGATAGTTAAGGGACTTGACAGGTATGATGTATATGTATTTGAAACGTATGAAGCATCGGATGAAGATAACATGATTTATAATATGGTGTCCGATGGTTATAATCATTATGATTTTGCTATCGATATTGACGAGGAATTTTTGGACAAGATAATTGATGTATATGCTAAAGACGGTGTTGTTTATAAGATAAATGGCTATGGTGGAAGCAGTACTACACTTGAAAATGTTTGGGTTGAAAACGTTGATAATGGTTTATGCTCATTTTTATATGGCAATGAAAAAAAAACATATGATATACGTTTTGAGCCGGAACAGACGAAAGACTTTGTTGCAGATGTGACAATAGACAATA
>JAFUEG010000257.1 GCA_017464045.1 Lachnospiraceae bacterium | reverse complement strand
GCAGAGGGTGCTATTTTTTATGCTTGATTATAAGTATAACAAGAGTTATAACTGCGCATAGCATAATCACAAATTCGAATAAATCGTTGTAAGTGACCATTGGCACCAGCCCCTTTCTTAAAAAAGTCCGGCGACTGAAACAGCTCCCTTTCGGCTCCCTGGTTAAGTACATTATATTCATACAAGGATATTCCTTTTAAGGAATATTATGTATTGATTATTATTCCTGTTAATCCCCAAAATAATTAAATTATAGTAATTTATCATATGAGATGGTACAATACTTTATATGAGAGGGTTATTTTTTTTTTATTTATAATATATGGAGAAAAACCAATGAAAAAAAACTTTGTGACATATAGTAAAGATGAAAAGAAAATTGCAAAAATCGAACAGATATTATTGGATAAGAGTAAGGAAATATATTTTGATGAGAAAAGCAAATTTGAGGGAATATCAAATAAAGTATGGATATTATATAATAAAAATCTGTCAGAGAAAGATAGCAAAACAGATGCTATAGAGGCTTCTTGGTTGCTTAATGATGGAATAATAAATAATGAAGCGTATTATCTTGGAAATACTTTTTCTTTGCTTAACGATGAGGGATTTTATATTAATCCTGAAATTCACTTTAATATATTACTAAAAGAAAGAAAAATTTTTTTGGCGTATTATTTTGGGAAAAGATTTGCAAGATGTATAGAATATGGTTTGATATGTTATGATGACGAATATTCAATAGAAAATCCGAAAGTAATATGGGTAAGTTAATGGTAAATTAGAGTTTTGATTGGATTTTAAATAAAAGGAGAAACTATGGGAAACATTGAAATAGCAAAGGAAACTATAAAGATTACAGCGGACAGAAAATATTACTTTGAAGAAAATGAAGTTAAGCTGCCTGAGCTTGATTATAGTGATGTAATTGTGATATCACCTGAAGAAGGTGAAAGTGCTTTGCAGGAGGATATTCCTTTCAAAAATGATAAAGAATGCAATATTATGGTGACTAATGAGGATTCCTTTCAGGCGGGAAGAAAATATGACAATCCACTCATTATGAATTTTGCGAATGCGCATAATCCGGGTGGTGGATTTAAGCTTGGAGCCAATGCACAGGAAGAGGCATTATGCAGATGCAGTACACTATATGAATCAATAACCTCAAAGAAAGCTTCGGAGATGTATAAGTATAATAATACTCATTTGAGCAAGGTGGAGTCTGATTATATGTTGATATCGCCAAATGTTGCGGTGTTCAGGGATGAAAAGTATCAGTTCTTGGAAAAGCCGGTAATCATGGGTGTGGTAACTGTTCCTGCACCAAACAGATATGGTGCGGCATTACTTGCCGGAAAGAAGCTCATTGAAGATACATTTTTAAGAAGAATCAGAATAATGCTCAAATATGCAGCTAAATGTGATTACAAAACGCTTGTGCTCGGAGCTTGGGGCTGTGGAGCCTTTGGTAATAAGCCGGATGATGTTTCGAGATATTTTAAACAGGTAATAGTTGATGAAGAATACGGAAGATATTTTGATGAAATATGTTTCGCAATATATGGGAAGGAAGACGGTAAAAATATTACGTCGTTTAAAAAGACCTTTGATGTATAGGAGATAAAAATATATAAAAAAGATTGAAAAATAACGAAAAAGGACTATAAAAATAATCGTTAAAATGTTATTATAAAAAAGGATATTTATATGGGGTTTTTATTTCTCGGATTTTGAGAAATGAGCGTGCATAAACTATAATAAACTATATAATGTGGAGGTGCCTTTTATGAATGTATTTACTACAGACAAGATTCGTAACGTTGTCCTTTTAGGACATGGAGGATGCGGTAAAACTTCTCTTGTTGAAGCTATTGCATACCTATCCGGTATGACTAAACGTATGGGAACCATAGATAATGGCAATACGATTAGTGATTACGACAAGGAAGAGATTAAGCGTAAAAATTCTCTTAAGACTTCAGTTGTACCGATTGAGTGGGAAGGCTACAAGGTTAATATCCTCGACACACCGGGTTTCTTTGATTTCGTGGGGGAAGCAGAGGAAGCCGTATCTGTTGCGGATGCAGCGATAATTGTTATATCAGGCAAGGCCGGAATTGAAGCAGGTACAAAGCGTGCTTGGGAACTCTGCGAGAAGAGGAAGCTTCCGAGGATGTTCTTCGTAACTGATATGGATATTGACAAGGCAAGTTTCCGAAAGGTTGTTCAGGATCTTCAGGAGTTGTATGGAAAGAAGATTGCACCATTCCATCTTCCTATTCGTGAAAATGAGCAGTTTGTGGGATATGTAAATGTTATTCAGCAAAAGGCTAAAAGGTGGAATAATCATGGAACAGTAGATAAGTTTGATGTACCGGATTATTCACAGGAAAATCTTTCAATATGCCGTGATGCCTTGCTTGAAGCAGTTGCGGAAACCAGTGAAGAGTATTTAGAGAGATATTTTGAGGGTGACACCTTCTCTGATGATGAGATTCGTCAGGCACTTCGTGTAGGTGTATGCGACGGTTCGGTCGTTCCTGTTCTTATGGGTTCCAATACTCTTGCCAGAGGTATGTATACGCTTATGGCAGACATTATCAAATATTTCCCAAGTCCTGACAAATGTAAATGTGCAGGTATCAATACTACAAACAATGAAGTGTTTGAAGCGGATTATAATTTTGCTAAGGCTAAATCCGCCTATATATTTAAGACAATAGCAGATCCATACATAGGAAAATATTCACTTATCAAGGTTAATTCAGGCGTACTTAAATCAGATGATGTCTTATATAATTATCATCGTGATGCAGATGAAAAGCTGGGTAAGCTCTATGTTATATGTGGCAATAAGGTAGAAGAGGTTAAGGAGCTTCATGCAGGAGATATAGGAGCTCTTGCCAAGCTTTCTGTCAGCCAGACAACCGATTCACTTTCTACCAGAAAAAATCCTGTTACATATCTTCGTGCAACTATTTCTAAGCCTTATGTATATAGAAGATACGTAGCAAAGAAAAAGGGTGATGAGGATAAGATTTCACAGGCTCTTGCCAAGCTTATGATGGAGGATTTAACACTTAAGCAGGTAAATGACAGTGAAAACGGACAGACCTTACTTTACGGAATCACAGGACAGCATCTTGAGGTTGTGCAGAGTGTGCTTCAGGAAAAATATAAGGTTGAGATAGAGCTTATGCGTCCGAGAATTGCATTTAAGGAAACTATTCGTAAAAAGGTTGATACAGAATATAAATATAAAAAGCAGTCAGGTGGCCACGGTCAGTATGGTCACGTTAAGATAACCGTTGAGCCGTCAGAGGATATGGAAACACCATATGTATTTGAGCAGACGGTAGTCGGAGGAGCAGTTCCAAAGAACTATTTCCCTGCTGTTGAAAAGGGCGTTGCGGAGTCGGTAAAGAGCGGTCCTTTGGCCAAATATCCGGTAACCGGAGTTAAGGTAGTTTTATATGACGGAAGCTATCATTCGGTTGACTCGTCCGAGCTTGCGTTTAAGGTTGCAACCGAGCAGGCATTTAAGAAGGGATTTATTGATGCAAAGCCGGTGCTCCTTGAACCGTATGCAACTCTTAAGGTTGTTGTTCCTGATACCTATACCGGTGATGTAATGGGTGATCTTAACAAAAGACGTGCAAGAGTAAACGGCATGAATCCTATAGATAACGGTTATCAGGAAATCGTAGCTGATATACCTTATCTTGAGCTTTACGAATACGACACAAGGCTCAATTCCATGACCAGAGGAAGCGGAACATTTTCATATGAATTTGCAAGATACGAGCAGGCACCTGATGAAGTTGCAAAAAATGAAATTGAGCAGGCTAAGGAGTAAAGATGTGAGTTGATATAAAAAGAATGAAAGATTTAGCTACTGTATTAAGCTGTGCATTTCTTTTGTATGAATATACCAGAAAATCAGAGTAAAAATATATATAAATAAAATGTTTTTAATTAAAATAATATGTGTTATAATATGGCTGTTGTTTTCAACAGCCATATTTTATTTTGACAATTATTTGTGTACGGTGACGCTTGTGACAATTTGTCCTAAAATAATTAATATAAGAAATGAGATAGAACATGCCAAGATTTTATGTTGATAAGAGCATATGTGTAAATGCAGATAAATCAATAAATATAACCGGTGAGGATGTAAATCATATAAAAAATGTACTAAGGCTTAAAGCGGGTGAT
>JAFUEG010000256.1 GCA_017464045.1 Lachnospiraceae bacterium | reverse complement strand
TCTTAGGAGGAAGCGGTGCTGCCGCACCTGTTTCAACAGGTTCATCTTCAACTGTAACTGCAAGTTCTAATGATGTTAAGATTACACTTAATAATGCAGCTAATGATGCCGGAGACGGAATTGTAATAGCAGCAGGAAGTTCAAAGTTATCATATGCTGATAATGATGTTGCAACAGTTGATGTTAAGATAGAGGATAATGATGGCAAGAAGGTTGCCACAATAACTCTTAACGGAAAAGATATGACAGTAGATATAGCTGATGGAGCAACAAGTTTTGGAATATATGTAAGCTCATCAGCAAGAGTAGATTCAGGTGATACTAACGGTATCAAGCTTAATGTTTCAAATGATACTGATGTTGCAGTAGATATTAAGGTTGATGGAGATGACAGCTCATCACCTAGATTTACAATGGGCAGCAAAGGTGGAACTGTAAGGGTTAATTAAGAGAGGATGAGGATTTATGGCAAGAAAAAACAATAAAGGTTTTTCTGTAGTTGAAATTGTCATAGCCATTACCATACTGTCGTTACTTTTGGTACCGATAGTAAACCAGATTAGTCAGACGTTTAAAACCAGCCGTATGGCAAAACAGCAGCAGTACGTTATGGATGATGCAGTTTATCTCATGGAAGACTTTCAAAAGTCTTCCATGGAGGAACTGGAAACCAAGTACGGTGCACCGTCTGTTAAACCTGAGGATGTAGAATGTAAGATATATGATACTTCTGGAAATGATACAGGTCATACGGTTAAGTATCATGCTTACAGATACGCACTGAGTAATGTTAAGATGGGTCCTGAACAAAAGGAATATACCAGAGTTGTTGTTTTAGATGATTTGGAGACAGCTTTGAGAGGTACTTTTGCTAATGTAGATTTGGGATTTAAGATGGCGGATGCGACATCAGCTCCATCAGGATTCATTTTAAACAGTGAAGGTCATGCGGTAAAGGTAAATGAATCAGGATATGTAACGGCTGCTGTATGTGAAACTACAGATTTGGTTAAAAATCCTAATGATGTAAACCTTGGAAATATGCAGGACATGGACAGTACAAAGGTTGCTATAGTTCCGGGTACTTCTGCAAACTTTGATGCTCAGGCTGAGAAAGCATTTTTCTCATTGGCTATGGAGGATTTAAGAGAGAAAGATCCTGATGCATGGACACAGGCCATGGGACATACATCAAGCGATAGTGTCATAAACCAGGCATACAGCTTAAATAATAATATTAAGCTTACAAAGGTTTATATTAATAAGGAATCAGATGCGGGAAAAGATTATTATATAGTAAGTGTAGATGTATATTATTATAATAGTGTAATCAACAAAACACTTAGTTACAACGTATACTCACAAAAATTCTATATGGATGAATGCCCTGCTACTTATATTGAGTTTCAACCATATGCGGTAGAATCTTCTACAAGTTATGTTATCTATGCTTTAAATGAGTATATTATGATTGATAATTTCGTTCCGGAAGCAAAGATTTATCTTTATAAACCATATAGTGACCAGATGCTTGCTACGGCAGTTCAGACAGATGCAAGTTTTGACACTGTAGATAATTCAACAGGACAAAAATTATACAAATTTTATACTCAAAAGAATAAAACCACTGCAGTTAATATACATTTATGCAGTCTTAACAGTTATTTGCTTGATGATGGCAGTCCTGCTTCAAATGTATATACCAATATTCATAAAGATAATTTCGATACGGATGTTATACCGGGAACGCTTTTTGCTGAGGTAAAGACAGACAGCGTGACTTATCCGGACAGAACGGCATATGACGGATTAAAGTATATATCTGAAGATGAGAGATTCCAGAGCAGATTATATACAATAAATGTTACATTAAACCCAGTAACTGATGAAGCAGGAAGCAATGCAGTTACTTTTACCGGAGCAAAGGGGGAAAATTAGTTGAAAAAAATAAAAAGCTTATTTAGAAAACTAAAAAATAACGGCTCCAGTACTATTATGGTTGTTGTTTCCATGGCATTTATTGGTATAGTTGTTGGAGCACTTCTTACAGCGGCAAGCTATGCTTACAGACTTAGAATGCAGGATGTTAATGCTCGCGATAACTTCTATTATGTTGAGCAGGCTATGAATGAAATTTACGCAGGTGTTGGTTCTGAGACACTTACAAATATGCAGGAAGCGTATGTATATACAGTTGAAAATATGGTTTACTACGATCTTGCAACACAGACATATCAGAAAAGATCAGATGCTGATGCGGAAAAGATGTTCAAAGATAAGTTTATGCAGAATATAAGTGGAAATGAATTCTTTGCACCAACTAATCTTGCTTCGTCATTGGAAAAATTTATATCCGATGACAGTGTTAAGCTTGATCCAAGCAGACTTGCAATAGATACAATTACAGATCCTGTTACAGGAAAGATTGAAATGATTAAAATCAGGAACATCACACTTAACAGAACTGTAGAGTATAAGAAGGCTGTTGGAAGCTATACACAGACTATTTCAACAGATATTGAAATCGGTAATCCTGATTTTACTGTATTATTTAATTCTACAAGTGGTGGAAGTCCTAACATATTTGATTTCTCACTCGTAGCAGATATGGGTGTTGAGATTGATTCAACAGTTCCTGTAACAATAGCAGGTAATGTCTATGCAGCTGCCGATTATTACAACAAGCAGTATGATGCAAGCGCATGGGGTGAGGATTCCGGTGACCGTGAGTTCTCAAAAACTTACACAGATGCTACAGGTAAAAATGAAGAGATTAAGTATACTCATGGAAGCGTTACATCAAGAGTATATGAAAGCGAAACAAATAATACTTTCTATAATGGTGTATCCACTATTATGAACAGTGCAGATGCAACAGTTCCCGGCACAAGACAGTACTTTGACGGCGTTAATAAGAGAAGTATGTATTCGGGATTTTATATCGATGGTACAAATGTTTCAGTACTTGCTGATATGGTTATAGTTCCAGGCTCATTATCTGTTATGGATAACGGATTCTTAACTATATATGGTAAGAATGGTATGGCTGTAGATGAAGCTGAGGTTTGGGCAGATAATGTCATCCTTGGAGGCTACAGCATAAAGGTACCTACTACACAGAAGGATGATGATGGAAATATAATATTTGCATATAATGGTTCTAAAGCTGATATACGTGCCAATATGTATGTAAGAGACGATACTGAAATTAATTCTGTAGGTTCATCGTTTAAACTTCGTGGTAAGTATTTTGGATATGGTGACAGTACTTCAAAGGATACAAGAACCTTTGTACCAACTGTTGATTTGGAGAACTTCCAGAGACCGTTCCTTCAGTACAATGGTAATAGTCAGGTAACAGCAAACGGACAGCCTGTTACTGAAACCGAAAACAGAGGACATTATAACAGTAGTGCAATTATAGTAAATGGTGAGAGATCAACATTAGACTTTACAAATGTAACTTCCATCTATCTTGCAGGACGTTCATATATTGAATTGTCTAAGAATGTAACAACAGAAGATGAGGCAGATGAGTCAACTATCACTGCTGAAGGAGTTCAGTCTAATGTTCAGACAATTGAGTTTAATCCTGATATTAAGACAACTGATTCATCGGGAAATGTTGATACTGTATTTATAAGAGATTACAAGACTGGTGAAAGCTTGTCGATTAAATCAAATCAGGTTGCGTATATTCCTGTACAGTATACAGGTATTCCTACACCGGCGGTTGCATTGGATGGTAATGTAGGATTAAGTGATGACTGGGGTAAAAGAGCATATGATGCAGATTTACATCCTGCTTTAAGAGGAAGTGCCTTATTTGAAAAGTATTTCCCGGCTGCAAGATTTGTAGATGCAAATAATAAATATGCTATACCTTGTATCATGCAGGAGGTATCAGGCAAGAAGTATTATTATTATGATTTTGAAAGAGCTTACAGATATATTGCAAGTGGTAGCGCAGGCTATTATGCATCAGGAAGAAATCCTGTTGCTGTAAGTACACTTGGTGCAACATATTGTGATAACTTTGTAGCTGAATTTCCAAGTGCAGAGGCATATGCAGCAAGCTTTATAGAGGACTATGTAGCTGAGCTTAATGATCCTACAAGTACTATCAGAGATTATCTTAAGGATATAACTGATTATGATGGATTTACTGCCGGCGATATTATTTTACCTAAGACAGATTCAGTAATATATTCAAGCGGTGCCATAACAACAAAAGAAGGTGCAAACTTCAATGTGGCTGTTAAGAATTCAGCTGACCTTGATACATTGTTCTCTTCATCAAGCTATAATGTTTCAGGTACAAATCTTGAGGCAACTGATTATTCAGACGGACTCGAGAAGGAGTACAATTATGTAAAATGGAATCTTGGACATTTTTCAGATCCGGCTTCATTTGAGAAGAAATATATTGATGACCTTATAAGTGATTCAAACTTTACAGAGGCTTCAATCACACCTATTAACAAGTTCCTTAACTTTGACAAGATTAATTCTGTTAGAAAACTTGATCTTGCTTCAGGATACTATGTTATTGCATCAAATGAGAATGTATCTGTCAACGAGACAGGTCTTGTTAAGGGTATTATTTTAACAAAGGGTGATGTGACTTTCGGAGCTAATGTTACAGGATTTGAGGGACTGATTGTATCAGGAGGTAAGATTTATATATCTAACCAGATGCAGACAATCAACGCAAGTGCCGAGATTTGTAGAGCTGTACTTAGAGAGTGTCAGTTATCAGGTGAGGATGATTGCCAGAAATTCCTTGAACTCTTTAAGGGATATGAGGGCTCTGAAATTGTTGAAAAAATAGATGATACTGAGTCGAAAACAATTGACACAATTGACTATTCAGATGTTGTCAGATTTAACAACTGGATGAAGAACGTAGAATAGAGGTGGTGTTGATGGTTAAGATGAAAGAGAGAATCAAAAAAAGTTTAAAAGACAACAAGGGGTTTTCTTTAACTGAGCTCATTATTGTTATAGCCATAATTCTTATAATGACTGCAGCATCCTTTGTTACTCTTACGATAATGCATAGCGCTAAAGCAAAAGAAGCAGCCAGTTCTTTCGAAAATTCGTTGGCAGAAGTGATAAGCTTATCTAAGAATAATGGTGTCGATAAAAATGACAATGGAATAATTGATTCCGATGAGGAAAAGTACACTATAGGTCTTAGAATTTATAAAGATGGCAGAAAGTATTATCTTCAGAGGTGCATTTGCCAAAAGCAGGCTACAGGAGAATATACTTATGTAAATTTGCCGGTAAGTGATGCTTACATAAAGTCGATAAATGAACACTCAGGAAAGGGTATATGCTTATCAGCTTATGTAGATATAAAATACTATGATCTTGATGGAAATGATAAAAGTGCAGATTCATATGTTATAGCTTTTAATAAAAAAGGTGATTGCAAACTTGGATTTGGCAAATATGAATTTATTAAAAGCAGCTCAGGTGACAAGATAGTTACGGTTTCTGTTAACAAAAATGGAAGCTATATATCAAAGTAGATAAGGAGTGATGAACGTTGACGAAAAAAATTAAAAGCAATAACGGTTTCACCCTTATAGAATTGGTTATTGCTCTCGCTATGCTGGCCTTTATTATGACGGCTGTAAGTGCACTAATGGGAAGCAGTGTACTGAGCTTCAGAAAATCCAAGGCAAATATCAGCGTACAAAATTCTGCACAAGCGACATATGATAAGTTGTCAGATGTTATTATGCAGGCTAAAAGGGTAGTGATATACGGTTACCAGTGTTCTGCGGATGTTGATTTTGAACACACAGAATCAGGTGATGCTGCAGGAGGTACATTTACACCTAAGTATTATGTTCCTGATGAAGCTACTAAAAAGGAACTGACTGACTCGGGTATAGCAGCATCTGAGATAATTATTTTTTCAGAGATGAGCCCGGCTGATAAGGTTACAAAGATATATGTAATAAGGATGATTATAGATATATCTGTTCCTATTGAGGAAATAACTGCTGTAAACTCAAGTTTCACGGCAGATACTACGGGTGTTGATGTAAATGATGCATTACATACTGGTCAGAGTGTTACAATCAATAAAGTAGGTGAAGGCAAATATGATGTAAATGATACCTTAAGAAATATATTTACATTTAATGGCAAGAATATGTACTACGAAAGACAGTATGCACTTCAGACAGGACTCAATGATGTATCAGGAGGCACACTTGATGAAAAATATTTGTTTGCAAATGATTTTAAATATGTGACTTCAGGAACAAACGAAATTACAGGATGTGTCGCAACAGTTGATTCAAGTGATGGTGCCATTGGTTTAAATCTGTATTTCTATGATAAGAAGATGGATTATAAAACAAATGGTATGGTTAAGTTAAGAAACTCAGATGTTTTAGAGAATAATTAGGAAAGGGTGGTAAAAGCAGAATGAAAAAGAACATGAAACTAAAGGTAACTGCATTAGTTGCAATGCTTTTTATGGCTATTGCCGTAACTTTCCTGTCATTCTCTCATGCTGATGAGGATATACAGGAAGAAAATATAATAAAAGCAGCTGAGACTGCTACTGATATTAGTTCAAAAACTAATATTGATTATATAGCGCAAAACTCATATGAAACTGATCCGGATGTTGATCCATATTATAATATTGTGGAGATTTATTCTGATGAAGCTGCAGGTCCATCAGGTTTAAAGGCTTATATTGAAGCTGGTAATTTTAAAAATTATGTTGTTGACAGCTATATTACTGATGAAGCACTTGCTGCAATGAAAGCTGGTATGGTAAAATATACAGCTTATCAGACCAAATCAATTACAAACGACAGTACAGATGATCTTATAGCTATATCAAATGCAGACCTTATTTACGTAAATCAGGGTACAACACCATTTAAGGTAGGAAATGATATATGTGAAAGTCTATATGACATACTTCATACTTATGCGGTAGGAGATTATAAACCACTTATAATTAATAGCGAAAGTAAATCAGGTACTAATGGTGGTAATAATACAACTACTCAGGAAACAATGGCTACACTTGCAACAGATGTTTTTTCTTCAGGTAAATATTATTATACTTTTGCATGGGACACATCTAAGCAGAGTACTACAGAGTTTCTTGCACACCAGAATGGATCTATGTACCTTGGTATCAATGGTAGAACACAACAGTCCAAAGGTAAATGGGTAACTGTTGAGAAAACTGATGCAGATGGTGCTGTTGAATCAACAAAGAATATAGCAAGGTTCCTTGTGTTAAGCAGTACAGGTACAAGTACAAGTTCGATGAAGACTGAACTTTTGCCTGCTTCTGTTACAGGAAGTGAATTTGATACAACAGATTATCATGTACAGGGAACGACGGAGCCGTTTGCTTTACCTGCCGGTTCTACATCTAAGCTTTATAATGTTTCCGGTACAATAGTAACATCGTCTATATATAATGGTAAGTATACTACACCTGATGTGGTTCAGGTAGATGAGGCTACTTTGGCAGATGTTGATGCAGGAACTGTTGAACTTGGAACATATGATTTTATATTAATTGATGAAACAGTATCAGGTAATATTTCAACTGATTTATATAACAAACTTGCCGGTGCAATGTATGCAAGTGTAAGTATTGTATATCCTTCAAGTCTTGCAACGACGACAACAACTACTACGGGAACAGATGTAACCAATACTCAGGAATACAACTACTTAGAGCTTTATTATATGGTTGCAACAACTGATAATATTGCAAGATATGACAATATAATGGTTACAAGTAAGAAAGAGCTTGATACTATTATGGCTGGTGGAGATACAGGTGCAGGAGCTATATCAAGCCTTATCAACAAGTCAACCTACAGAGGTATAGGCGGTAAGGGAAGCTCTTCTAATATGTATACAGTACTTGAGATACAGCCATGTTATCCTATAGATGAGGCTTTAGCACAAAGACAGGGTGGGAAGTATTATACT
>JAFUEG010000255.1 GCA_017464045.1 Lachnospiraceae bacterium | reverse complement strand
TCCAGATTCACATCCACATTTCCGGTAGAGGCTTTGGAAGCATCTATCAGGTCAATGATAAGCTTCTTTAATCTCTGGGACTGCCTGTTTAAAACCTCCAGATATTCCTTTGCCTTATCATTATCTATGTTTTCCTTTTCGAGTAAATCCACATAATTTATTATGGAGGTAAGCGGTGTCTTGATGTCGTGAGATACATTGGTGATAAGCTCTGTCTTCATCATCTCACTCTTCATCTGATTCTCAACCGCCGCCTTGATTCCGTCATTTACATGTCCCAAGTCCTTGGCATATTCAAGAAATTCTCCGTACATGTGCTCGGTGGAAAGCTCGTCATCGGTATTGCCCTCTGCCAGGCTTTTTGTATAGTTCTTTATCTTGGTAATGTTTATTACCGCATAAGCCGCAAGAGCAAGTATCACTATTTTTTCTATGATAAGCAGTCCAAAGGTAAAAGGTGCATTTTCACGTAAGGTAAACAAAAGCTCAACAAAGCCTACACCTATCAATATCAGCAGATATTTCCAATATAAATTCAAATGCTTCCACATATAGGTAATTCCGCTGCCAAGCCATTTGAAAGCCCTTTTAAGTACTTTGATAAGCAGCCCTGCCAGCTTATAGGTAACTGTATTTTTGAAAAAGCTCCAGCCCTCACATTTAAGCCTTGCTGCAGTGGTCATTACCAGATAAGCCGCAAAGAAGCTTGTAAGAACTGCGCAGACGACCGCAATCACCGACTCTATACTTCCGTAGTAAGCATTTGAAAGATTTTCTACGCCAAATGCAAACGTAACAAGGAGTATAATAAACATCAAATCATAAGGCAGCTTGTCAAATATTCCAAGCTTTAGCTCATCGCTTATCTCATAGGTGCCGTCCTCATTTTCTCTTTTTACTCTCCTGTGTCCTGCCGTGATTATAAGAAATGCAAAGCTTATAAACATAATAATTGCCGAAATCACACACACAGGAATCGAAAAAGTATTTACATCATCTATATATCTAAGCTCCAGCGAATTATAAAATGCATCGTATGCTGTAAGGTCATCCTTGATATACCAGTTAAGCTCCACCTCCAGTGTCGGGTAAATAAATGCAGCAATATACAAATAACCCTTTTCACTCGCATACCAGGTTTCAAAATATATCTCCGCATCAGAATATGTATTTCTGATGGAGTTCATACAATCCGAAACACTGCTTATGTTTTCGAGCACGTAATAGTAATTTCCGTCCGTAACCATATGTACGCTTGCCATAACGTCCGAATAAATATCCGAATAACCATCGTAGTAATTGTAGATATCCTCCATATCTACATTTTCAAGATATAAACCACCATCACTGTTTTCTGCCACAGTCACAGAATAGTCATTATTAATTTCATTATCTAAATCATATATCTCATCCTTATTTTTTTCTTCAAAATAATAATATCCGTTATTATAATAGTATCCTTCCTCAAGTACATTAATAACCTTTGCATTTACAAGACTTATCTCATAGGTCAGTCTGAATATATTTTCAGACTCTTCTTCATATCCGTAATCATACCAGCCAAGATTCACCAAATCCTCTTCCGTACACAGTACGTAAGGAGTAGTTGATAATATGCTTTCACTCGAAAGCCTTATTTCCTTTCTTTCGTCAAAGGATTCAACATTAATACTATATTTATCCGTCTGGCTGTACTGATACGAAGAAGGCTCATAGGTAACAAGCTCTGGATAATCCATATTTTTGTTAAGCACTCTGGCATGGAAGGAGTAGTTTGTGTTCTCCTCTGAAAAATAATTCGCATCCTTGGAGTAATCATACCCCATCAGATACTCCCGATAATACTCTACCGCCCTCCAGTTATACTGGTCATAAGCAATATTGGTAATTATTGAATTTTTAAAGGTTTCCTTACCTCTTTTGGTAAGGGCGTGCTTGGAATAAAGCTTTATGGTAAGTATACCGCTCGCTGCACAGATAAGCATTGACAGCATAAACAAAGCAATCATAAAGGCTTTAAAAACACCGTTATTTCTCAATCTTTTCATATATAATTCCTCTTATATTTTAGTATGATACAGTGCCAGTCTCCCAGTCATACTCAACCTTGTCTTACCGGTCAATCCAACTTATATCCCTGTCCCCAAACTACCTTTAAGTATCTCGGATCCGAAGGGTCAATCTCCACCTTTTCCCTCAAATGTCTGATATGTACAGCAACCGTGCCCTCCGCACCAAGAGGTGCATCCTGCCATACCTCCCTGTATATTTCTTTAGGTGAATAAACCACACCCGGATTTTCCATAAAAAGCTTAAGTATCTGGAACTCCGTAGGCGTAAGAGCTATAGGATTACCATCAACCGTTACACTCTTAGCTTTGTCGTCAAGTTCAATTCCCCTTATAACCAGCTTGTCCTGCTTATCATTGATATGGCTGCTGCCGAGAGTTATGTATCTTCTTAATTGAGCCTTCACTCTTGCGATAAGCTCAACCGGATTAAACGGTTTTGTCACATAATCATCAGCGCCCACACTAAGACCAAGCACCTTGTCCGTATCCTCACTCTTTGCAGTAAGAAGTATCACAGGAACATTGCTGTTTTTTCTAATGGCATTCATGGCTGCTATACCATCCATCTCCGGCATCATTATGTCCATAATCACAAGCTGTATATCCTCTTTTTCAACTATCTCGATAGCTTCTTTTCCGTTATATGCACTAAAAATATTGTAGCCTTCACTCTCAAGATAAATAGTCAGTGCTTCAACTATATCCTTTTCATCATCACATACCAGTATGTTGTACATTTTATCCTCCTTACCCCTTTTGTCCGTTACACGACATGATATATCATTTAACTCTTTTATACAAAAAATATATTTAAAAAGAAAGTAATTAATATTTTAAGAATTTATTAAGGATTGTGTCAATGGACAGGCACCTAGTCACATATACAGATATAAAAACAGGAAACAACAAAAAAGTTACTAAGCAAAGCGTGAGCGCCAGTGAGCTTTGCGTGTAACTATTTTTGTGTTCCCTGTTTTAATGTGACAAGGTGCCTGTCCCTGCCCACATAACACTCTATTCACTCAATAAACTTTCATAAATTTTCTCTCTTCTATCTTTCTTAACAGGAAATGCTTCCCTTACATTATCAACATCATTATCAATTTCATATATAAGGACCATCTCACCGTTGTCACTGCCTTCAATTTCATCAGGTATTACCGTATCTCCGTTCGGATTAACCAACATGGTTCCCCCGCAATACGAAACTCCGCCTATCTCTCCAACACAGTTTATACCTGCTATATAGCATTGGTTTTCAATGGCACGTGCCATAAGAAGCTTGTCCCAATGTCCAATCCTTACTTCGGGCCAGTTTGCCGGAACAATTATCATTTCAGCCTTCTTTGACATTACCTGAAAGATTTCCGGAAATCTTAGGTCATAGCATATGGCAGCACTTATATTAAAGCCCTTATAATAAAGATAATCCGGATACTCACCACCGACAAAAAACCTATCCTCACCTGAGTAACTGAAAGGATGTATCTTCGCATAGTCAAACATCATAGGGATATCGAGTTCATCAATTTTATCTCCCTTTATCTCTTTATCAAATTTTGAATCAAATTTACATTTTTCTTCTTCTGTAATACCAAATTCTTCAACCTCATCCGGCCCAAGTATAGAATAATGATTTTCACACATACATTTTTTTATGAATTTATCATTTTCCTGCTTAGACCGTAATGTATCACAAGATTTATTATTTTTTATCTCAGACTTTAACAAGTCATTTGATTCATTATTCAGCTTCTTAGTCCAGCCAACTCCGATTGCAACTTTATACTCTGTCGCAAGCTTTTTTATCTTTCTTACAGTCTCGTAATCCGACTCACCTGTTACATCAGTATTCATCGAAAAACCTGTAAGAGACATCTCCGGTAAAAGTAGTAAATCAATTTTTCTTTCTGAAACTGTTTCTAAAACTTTTTCAAGTTTATTAATATTTCCTTCTTTGTTTTCCCAAACAATATTCATCTGATATAAAGCTAATTTCATAATTATTACATCCTATTTAAACAGTTTACAAACAAAATCACACATAAAATTCTTTATGTTTTTAACAGCCTGCACATAACATCTAAAACTTACAGATTTCACAGACATGGACTCAAGAAAACTTCCGACTTCAAAGCTACCCCAGAACATCAAAAAACTTACTGACTTCATTCCATGCTTTCATAGACTCAGGCATAAGCTTTGCACCCATTTGAAACACATGAAACATACCATCATATATAGAAAGCTTGACTTGAACTCCTGCCTCCTTTGCCTTTTCGGCAACCAGTTTTGAGTCATCCAAAAGCATCTCATTGGAACCAACCTGTATAAGCATCGGAGGAAATCCTTCAAAGTCTCCATACAAAGGAGAAATGTATTTTTCTCCCCTATCTATATCTTCCACATATGGATTATCATATATAAGATTGCTGCTGTCATTTCCAAATACAGGATCAACATCATAATTATCCTTATAAGAAGCCCCCGTTGATAAAAGGTCTGTCCATGGAGACATGGCAACTATGGCTCTCGGAAGCTTACGACCTTTGTCCTTAAGCAGGTGACACAATGCCATAGCAAGTCCACCTCCGGCAGAATCGCCGGCAAACACTATCTTATCCTCGGTGTAGCCATTATCCAAAAGCCAATTATATGCGCAGAAAGCATCCTCTAAAGCAGCAGGATGTTTAAACTCCGGTCCGACTCTGTAATCTATCGACAGTACATCGGCTCCACAGCTTACTTCTCCATAAAGTCCTGCCATGGTTCTGTATATATTTTTAAACGCACCTATATATCCGCCACCATGCAGCTGCAAAATAACCTTATCAGACGGTTTTTCAAATAGCTCATTTTTATCGTTCCATTTAAGAAGCTCCATAGAAAAATTATCCAAATCAACTCTTTCCTTTGAAAGGTGCTCTGGATATCTGAAGTTTTTATCCAGATCGCTATCCGTTCTTTTTTCTTCTCTTAAGTGGGTACGAAGATAATTACTTTTATTAAACTCTGCTATAAGTGTAATAACCATCTTCGCTCGTAAGCTTGTCTCCATATATTTCTCCTATTCTTCGCTCGTTATATCCTATCTCGCCTGTCGGCTCGATAAGCTTGCTCGTAAAATGCCGTTGCAAGTAAACTTGCCCGGCGCTTTACTCGCTAGATCCTAAATCTCTTTGCTAGCTCGCTCGTTGACTTTTTCTCACCGAGAAAAACAATAATCATAAATATTATTATCGAAACCACTGTCGCAACTATTGAAAGCATTTTAACCTTATAATTTCCAAGTACTACAAATATGCTACAAATAAAACTCATCAATATACCTGTGAGTTGAACCATAATGTATACATGACATTTTTTGAAATTAACCATGGATAAAATAAATACAACCAGATCAAGCACCAAAACCATAATCGGAATACCAAAATTAATAGACCATCCGTTTCCACCGTAAACACGGTCTATTATCATAATAAGTGGTATCGCTGCAATAACCTGAACAGCAAGCTTAGAACGGTGGCTGACATAACGCTGGAAGGAGTAAAAAACAGTAAAACATATATACGCAAGACATGCTCCGGTAACGATTGACCATGGTGTTCCCTTATATGTTGCATAATTTATAAGCACAAGAATTATCTCTGCTATTATAGATAAAAACACGCAAAGCCTTATGACAAACTTTATCCATTTTCTCTTTTTCACAATATCCGGATAGCTTATAGATTTTGATTTGTACATTCCCATTTTATCAGTTCCCTTCATCTCATCAGATAAATCGAGAACATTTTTACAAAGCGGGCAGACAATTGAATCATCCATTATATCTATATTACATTTTCTACATCTATTCATAATAAGCACCATTACTTTCCACAGTTACATTTATTCCATCCTCAACCATATGCCTGAAAAATGCTCTCTGAACGTGAGTTTCAAGTATGGCCGAGCTAAATGTAAATACAAGAGTATCATTGTAAGAAAAAACCGTAGCCTTAATATTTTGTCCCGGCGACATGGATAGTACAGCTGTAAATTTCTCTATATAATCCTCATATCCGGGTGCAACCTTTATAATACCGAGATTAGTCACAGTTGTCGTATTTGCCTTAGCTGATGCAAGGTAAATACGCTTCATGACAAAGCTTTTTATAAAAAGAGGAACCGCCCTCAACCATTTATTTTCTTCATTGGAAACATTGTATGAAATTATATCTTCCAGGTTTTCTCTCGTTATCTGCTTTCTTAAGCTTTCCGCAACCTCATCAAGCACCTCTTTAAAGGTATAGCTTTCTTTTACAGGTCTGAATGTAGCTGAAACAATTGCAAAGAAATTCTTTAATGTTCCCGAATCAAAGTACGGTCTTAGATTTACAGGAACACATGCGGAAAACGGCTTTTTACCGGGTTGCGACTTCATACATTCCTTATAAACAGCCCATGCAAATGTGCCAAGAAGATACTGGTTAATTGTCACTCCATACTTTTTTGAAACCTCCTTTATCTCCTTAACAGGTATATAGCCATGTATGATGCCCATTTCAGTTTCGGGAAGCTTTTCGCCCTCTATGATAAACGCCTTTTCTTTTTTATACTTTTTCTTCTTACTCCGCTTATAATTCTTAACATAGCTGTCTTCTCTGTCAAGCGACGTTTCCGGACTTAGGATATCATGATTGTTTTCCTTGAGTTCCGGATACCTGTCTCTTAAATACTGATATGTTATCTCCTTTAAAAATGCAAGTGCACCGTTTCCATCAGTAACAGCATGAAAGACCTCTAAATTTATCCTATTCTTATAATATGTCACACGAAACTGGTAATCCCTGTTAAGATGCGGATTAATAAACCTGCACGGATAGGTATCCTCCTCCGTAACCTTTGGCGGCATATTGTGATTAGTCTCAAAATAGTACCAGAAGAGGCCCTCCGTCATCTTTGAATTAAATACATCAAAATAAGGCAAAACCTTATCCAGCGCCTTCTGCAAAATGTCCGGAACAATATCGTATTTTAATGTAACAGATACTCTATAAACATTACTCATGCTCTCACTTACTATCATAGGAAAAAGGTTTGCTGTATTATCAAGTTTGTCATAGCGCTCATCTTTATTACTCATTTTTTTCGCCTTCTATATCATTTATTACTTTTAGTCATAAATTCTGTCTTTATTTAAATTTTTAAAGCTTATTATAATATAATATACTTACTTATCAGTAAGAGCCATAAGCACTGTTCCAGTACCTCTATAAACATTTACAAGTCCCTCACCTGATACAGCTGAACCAATAAGGCTCTTAGAGGACTTCTCAACCGTAAATGAAAGAGAACCTGACCATGCTATCGCCATATTGCCATCAATCTTAACTTCATCATCCTGAAGATTAAATGCTATAAGCTCCTGCTGCGGAACCGGACTTTCAAGAACAGCTATACCCTGTCCTGCAAGGCTTAAATTAAATAACCCTTCTCCACCAAGCGCAGCAGAAGAAAGATTGCTTCTTGCAACAACCTTATCCTGAAGTGTACTGTCACATGCAAGGAAAAGCCCATCCTGAAGAACTATTGAACCCCATTGTGATACATCAATCATAATTATGTGCTTATACGTAGGTTCAAGCATAACATAACCCTGTCCGACATACTCAGGTTTAGCAACAGTTTCACCTGTAACGGCTGCACTTACCATCTTACCTAAGAAGTTTCCCGGCTTAACACCTGAGGTCATAGATACATTTCCAATCATCCACTGCATAGCACCTGCCTGAACTTTTGCAGCAGTATTATTGAGTTCTACAAGCACTTGTCTTTTACGTACATTCATCTTAGCTGCAAAATACTGAGTTGCAGCAGTTGCAGGAGTTACCGACAAGTCCTGCTGATGTTCAAATACCCTATACTGTCCAAGCTGACTTATACATGTCATGTTTTTGTTGTCAAATAAATTGTTAATCTGATACATAAATTTTTCCCCCTTTTATACCTTATAATTATTCAAACTTATATTTTTATA
>JAFUEG010000254.1 GCA_017464045.1 Lachnospiraceae bacterium | reverse complement strand
AACTCTTAAAACGTTGGTCTTAATTAGTTCCTGTCTTTACTGTTTTGTGTTTCTGTTCTGAAACTTAATAAAGGATTTTCTTAAAATCCTCCGAAAAAATCTCGTTCAAAAAATCAGTCTTGCAAACGCTTCGCGTTTACAAGCACTTGACGCTCGCGTCAAGTATCTCTTTTAAAAGAAACCTTTTCGAGCAAGCTCGAAAGTTTTCTTTTCAAAGAGCTGTTTTTCTTTGAACTTTGTCAAGAAATTTTCGGGGTTAACAGGTTATTAATTTTTCAAAGGTTCGTTGCTGTCTTTCTCAGCGACAGCTTTTATAATATATCACAGTGAATTTTAAATGTCAACACCTAATTTTATTTTTTTATCACTTTTTTTTATTACTTTTTTTTCTTTGTTTTTATTACATTTTTTTGCTATTTTATGCTTTTCATCATGCTTGTAAAAATATTCTTTTCCTGTATAAATGTAAGGAAGCTGCTTTCATTTATCTGGTCAACAGCCCTTACACAGATATCCTGTCCCGGTATACTTTCAAACAATACAAACACGGCCCACACTATGACAAGTCCCAATACAGCGCCAAGCAGTGCACCACCAAGTCTGTTAAGCCCATTTAACACAGGAAGCTTAACTGCAAGCTTTAGTATCAGTGTCAAAACAGCAAATATTATATTAATCGTGAAAAATGTGATAACATATGCCACAAGATTTGCGGCTCGATATCCTATGTATTTTGCAATATAATCATAGAAGCCAACAGCTCCAATACGATTTTTCTCATCATCATTATTATTTTCAATAAGTGAATTTGTAAAGCCTTCCGTAAAGCCGAGACTTTTAATTATATCTATCTGCTCATTTTTATTTGGATCATTAGCGTAGACTTCTGTCTTTATAACATCTATCAATCCAGGATCAACACTCATTATATCCATGCCCGTTTCAGCAAAGAAATCTTTTTTTATTCTGTCTTCAATTTCATTTTCTATCTTTAATTTAACCTTTTCCTCTACATATTCATCTATGCCTGTGTTATTGACAATAAATATTCCAACAAATGGCACGAGCATATATGCAACAACAAGTGATACTACGGAAAATATCAGACCCAGAGCGGATTTCACAAACCCTCTTATGGCACCTATTATCATACATGCTGCAATTAAAGCTATTACAATTATGGTAAGTGTATTCATTTTTTTCTCCGTTAATTCGTCTCTACCGAAGAATCAGTCTTCAGTTTGATTATCTCGGTAGCATTATCATAAGTAACTACATATTCAAGACGATTTCCTGACGGAACAATATTAATTATTCTTCCGGAAAGATTACCCTTGTATTTAATTTTACCGTTTCTTCTCATAATAAATACATCTGAACCCCCGGATATTATAAACTCATTTTTGTCAGCATAAATATTGTCATAGCTAAAATCAAGTTCTGACTCAAATTTAAGTTTTCCCTTCAAATCATAGACTTTTACTTTATATAAACAGTTATCATCACTGTCATTTTTAATAACCACGCCTATATATTTCTCACTGTAAAACACACTCTGAAGTTCTGTATCAAATTTAATTTTCGCTTTTTCACCCGGCTTTTCTTTCATCGCATATATATTTACTTCATTGGTTCCAAAAGCAACAACTGTATCATTATTCACAAAAGATACCTTTGGTATAACCTGAGAGTCAAACATATATCCTCCAACCATTCTGTCAGCATTGGCATTTTGTCCGACATCTCCAAAATTATAAGCTGCCAGACTATTAGTTATGGTTGTACCATTCATATTTATATAACTTGTAAAAAGTTTCTTTCCATCCTCAGAAATTGCAATATCGATAGGATAACCACTTTTATCTATAGTTGTCTGAAGCTCATATATATCCTGTCCATTCTTATCATAAAGCTTGATATAATTGGTCTTATCACTCTCAAGAACTACTGCAAATGCTCCTTGCCTTGCAATATCCACATCGCATATAGTATATGGCATGGTAAGACTGCTAACTTGTCCCTCATTACTAAACACACTAACTGCATTTCCATTTAAATCAGCAACAACAGCATAATTGCCCCTTGCAACAGCTATAGGCATCTTCATATTGATACCTGCTGACCACACAGTATCTCCATTTTTGTTTATATATGATACGCCATCCGGAGTATACTTTAATAGGTTACCGCTAAATCTGATATAAGATGCCGTATTTTCATAATTAACCTCTGTTTTGCTAATTACCCTATATCCCTTGTATTCCTTGTTTATTAACGAATTTACAAACGATACAGCTGCAATAATAAGAGCGAGTGTTAAAAAAGCAATTATACTTTTTGTCTTTATATCTCTTTTTCTTGCTCTGTCTTTATTATTTTCCTCTGCATCCTTATTTCCGTTTACATATATTACATTATCAGAATCCTGCTTTTTTTTACTCTTTTGTTTTTTTATTTTATTATCCTTTTGTTTTTCCTGCATATACATTTCTCCAAAAATCGTTCGTAATAATTATAACATCTCGCATATAAAATTGATGAATCTATTCATAAAATAACGGCTCATACAAGCATAATCGCCACTTTGCTCATTATAACACTTTCATTCTATATAGGGAATAATTATTTTTTGTCCTTCGTATATTTTATCACCATCATCAAGGTTATTTGCTTCTGCTATATTTTTTGCAAATTCTATAGAACCATACCTTTCATATGCTATAGATGTAAGTGTATCGCCATATATTATGGTATAGTATTCCGGTTCTGTATTATTCATGGCAGGGAGAGACTGTTCTATAGATATATCCTCAGTTGTATCAGCCGCCTCTGTGATAAAATCCTCAGAAGCATCCATATTATTTTCTGTAATATCCTCAATTTGATCACTATCATTCTCCTGAATATTTGTATCATTATCTGTCACATATGTCCCATCATTTATATAGCTAGTCTCCTCTGTTATAAAAGCTTCGGTTTGTGCATCAATTATTGTTGCTGTAGTATCAAAACTGCCATTATCATTATTATCAGTTTCAGCCATCACGTCTGTAACTCCATCCTCATCAGCGGTTATCTCAAGTCTGTTAATTGAAACCTGCATGTCTTTCATTTTATCATAATTGCTTATGACTGTTATACCCATAGCAAGTACTGCAAGTACCACAAACGAGCTTGCTACATAAAGCAGATTTATATTATTAGAGGTCTTTTCCTCTGCTTTCTTAACATTGGCTTCATTCTTTTTTCTGTAATTTTTGATTAGTTCTTCATCTTTTCTATGTATCTCTGAATTTTTTTCTTCTGATGAACCTCCGCGCTGTTTTATTATATAATTTTGCATGGCTTCATTTTTAGTATAATAAACAAAGTATCCTCTTTGTTTTACAAGTTGTCCATGCTCATGCATATAAAATGCGTCCTCACTTTCGAGTGAGTCCGTGATATAAAGCACCTTATCATTT